>NZ_JBYHFO010000009.1:0-127252 GCF_057669865.1 Sporosarcina sp. Y1009
GGAGGAGTTAATCATTAATTTTTCTTAAGTTGACGCGTATGGTCGCCGCCCTCCACTCCAATCAACTACTTTCATTAAACTAGGAAAGTAATTCAGCACCCTTCTGCTTTCCCGCGAGAATCGGATGGCTGGGCACTAAAATCAAAAATAGTAGACAGAAGATTTTTCTTTGTATTATTTCAGTGTTCTATCTGATTACATAAGGAATAATATTTTATGGTCCCTATTCTTCTGACATCCACGTTCGTAATAATTTTGCGAAATCTTCGGGTCTTTCTTTTGCAAGTTTTTCTATGGTTTTCCGTTTTGGGTTTGAACGGATATTGAAGTCAGATAGATCAATTTCCTCTTCCAAATCTTCAAGTCCCTGGATAGATGGTTGTTCAAACATGCCGTAACCGAGTTCTTCTTCTAGGTGATCACGCTTTCTTTTACGAACGATTAGAATGATGATTAGCGTGAAGATGGCTAAGGCAGCTGCTGCCGCGATGATTATCCAAGTACGGTTTGATAGATTCGCAATATTTAAAATCGTATCGCTTGGTTCTTCCCCTTCAATAACCGGTTTCCCTTGGAATTCGGTCGCGAATACGGAAATTCTGTTGTCTAGATCTGGCTCTGTTATTACAGTTCCATTCATACTTAATGACGTACTGATTGTGTTTTTCAATAATGTGCTTATATCATTTATATTTTGTGCTGTTAAACTGTCAAGATTGTCAGGTATAGGCGGCTCTACTCCAACGTTTATCGTAATATCATCTATGACATAGGGAGATAATTCAATTTGACGGTGTATCCGATTTACTTCACGATTTATCCGTTCTTCTGTTCTTTCAGATTCACTGTTTTGATTTCCACCTGCTCCTGGATAGTTCGCAATTTCGCCTTCTCCTGTGCCAGCAGATCCATCAATAGTGCTGCCTTCTCCTGAAAAAGATTCCATAATTCGTTCAACACTAATTTCAATTCCTTGGTTGTTTTCCAGATCCACTGGTTCGACTAATTGTTCTTCTCGTTTTTCTTTCGTAAAGTCAATGCTTGCCATGACGGATACCACAACTTTGTCTCGACCCAGAAGTAACCCTAGCATTTGTTGAAGTTCACGTTGAATATCTTGTTCGATGCCTTTTTTAATCTCTCGTTGTTGTTGGTAAACTGATAATGAGGTGTTCAGTTGATCTTCCTCATGCATCTCAAAAACTTGCCCGTTCTGGTCCATGATGACAATTTGGTCGACATCAAGATTTGGGATACTTTTACTAATTAGATGATACAATCCGTTGATTTGTTTTTGTTCTAATTGAAAAATCGGCTCACTTTCTACGATGACTGACGCAGTTGCCGCTTGTTCGTTATCTGTAAGCCAAATATTTTCTTTTGGAAGTGTGATCATGACATTCGCATCTGATACGCCGCTAATTTGCCTGATTAAATAGGCAAGTTCGTTTTGCATGGCGTCTCTTTCAACGACATCAAAATGACGATCAGTCATTCCTAATCCCATGTTTTCACTAAAGATACTGTAATTTACATTGCCGTTTTTCGGGATGCCTTCAGCCGCTAAATCGACCTTTAGGTTTGCAAGTTCCTCGTTCGGAACACTAAGTATTTTTCCATCTGTTGATATATGTACTGCAATCCCTTTTTCTTCAATAGCTGTTTTAATCTCTCCAGCCTCGGAGGGTGTTAAATTTGAATAGAGTGCTACAAAATTCGTTTTTGTGCTAAAAAATACGAACATGAAAATCACAAATATCGTTAGAAATAGCGCACTGATCAAAATCCATTTTGTTTTACTAGTCATTTTTGAACTAGATTCTGTTATTTTATTTTTATAATAAATTAGCTTTTCTTTCATTTATCCTTCATCCTAATTCCTGAATCATACTTGCATTCTCATTACTTCTTGATAGGCTTCTACCACTTTATTGCGAACTTGTAGCGTGAGTTGCAGAGAGAGACTTGCTTTTTGTGCAGCGATCATTACTTCATGGACATCTTTCACTTCACCTGTTATTAACTGGTTTGTCATTTGATCTGATTTGTGTTGTGCGTCATTTACCTTTTCTAATGATTGTTTAAATAAATCCCCAAAATTAACTACCTGATCTTGCTTTACTTTCGGAATCGTTTGAGCTTGTATAAAAGGCGTTTGAATCTGACTTATTTTATCCATTGGAACCTCCTATGTTTTCTAGCGGTTATTTACCTATTTCCAATGCTTTCATAAACATATTCTTCGATGCATTTAACGCAGTAACATTTGCTTCATATGAACGCGTTGCCGACATGAGATCGACCATTTCCTTTATTGGGTCTACATTTGGTAATTGAACGTAGCCAAGTTCGTTGGCATCAGGATGTTCTGGGTCGTAGGAGAGTGTAAAAGGTGTTTGGTCGTCTCTAATTCGCGTAACAGTAACGCCTGAAATTTTTGCTTCTTCTCTTTGCACGGCAGTTTGGAGTTGTTTCGCAAAAGGTGTATTTCCACTTTGCGTTAACTCCACTGACTTTCTGCGATACGGCATCCATTCACCGTCCACAAGCTGCGCTCGAGTTGTATTCGCATTTGCTATATTTGCCGATACAACGTCCATGCGCATCCGATTTGCGGTTAAGCCTGAAGCACTAATATTGAGTCCATTAAAAAGGCTCATTTTTGCTATCTCCCTTCATTAATAACTGTTCGTAGTGTATTGAACTTTCCATTCGCTCTTTCTGTTAATGCGTTAAACCACAATTGATTTTTAGCGAGTTCTGCCATTTCTAAATCCATATCAACATTATTGCCATTTGGCTTATAGACTGTGGACTGATTTACTTTAATCGTAGGATTCTCTGTTGCTTCATTGCTAAATGAGATATGTTTGGAATTTGTTTTGTAGCTGGAAATGGATTGATTGGAAAGGGCCTTATTAAGCGTGTCTTGGAAATGAACTTGTCTCGACTTATAATTCGGCGTATCGACGTTCGCAATATTTGCTGAGTGGACTCGCTGCTTTAATGTTGATGCTGATAAAGCTTGTTCTAATGACTGAAAAGATTGTGGAAAAATGTTCACCATTTGTCCCCCTAATAATTTTTCACATAAAAAAAACCAGCCTAAAGGAAAGGATGGATGACTTAAAAAAAGATGTCCATCTTTCGGTAACCCGGCTACCCTTTTTGGGCCCGTGGCTTTGCGTCCTTACCTTCCGATAAGTTTGCCATTATCGTGACGATAACATTTTTTATTTTTTATCAAGTTATATATTATTAAAAATATTACATTTCAATTACTTTTTTTCGACAAATTGTGACAGTAAAACCTAGTAATACTTTACCACAAGTAACACATTTTGCATATTAATTCTTTGTAAAGATTATAAAGCTCTGTTAACTTTGATATTTTGCCCTTCAAATGACCAAGAAAATGGTATACTGGTAAATATCGGTTTTTGAAAGGATGGGATCTACTATGTTTCGTGGTCTTTATACTGCCACTTCCGGAATGATGGCGAATAACAGAAACCAACAAGTTCTGACAAATAATTTATCAAATGCAAACACACCTGGATTTAAACAAGATCAAACTGTGTTGCGTTCATTTCCAGCTCAATTAATAAAAGCGATGGGAACTGGAAGTGCATTAAACAGTGGAATCCATAGAAATACGATTGGAACCTTACATACTGGTGTTTATGCACAGGAGGCAATTCCTTCTTTCATCCAAGGCGATTTAAAAGAAACCGGGAAAAGTACAGACATTTCAATTCTCGATGAGAATTTGCCTATTAATCCAGTCACACAACAAAAAGGGACTGTCTTATTTGCTGTTGAAGATCAGAATAATGAAGTTCGATATACGCGAAATGGTAATTTCACTGTGAATGAAGCTGGAGTTTTAACTACTGGTGAAGGCTATGCCGTGTTAAATCAAGATTTACAACCTATTGTCGTTAATTCTGCGATATTTACAGTTGAAGATAATGGTCAGGTAATTTTAGATGATAGTTCGACTGCAAATCGTTTATGGCTTGGCTATACTGAGACACCTGAACAATTGGTCATGGAAGGTCATGGACTGATGCGTTGGGAAGGGAACGAAGACGGAACGCCGCAATTTATAGATGATGTTGGTGTTTTGAATACGTTCAACCTTGTTAAACAGGGCTTTGTCGAGCAATCGAATGTTGACTTGACGCAGACGATGACACAAATGATGACTACATATCGTTCCTTCGAGTCGAATCAAAAAGTACTCCAAGCTTATGATCAGAGTATGGATAAAGCTGTTAATGAGATTGGTCGAATTTATTAAGGAGGTGGTCTGTCTATGAATATCCAAATGAATTCAGCGGCATCGTCCATGCGGGAATTACAGAAAAAGATTGATGTCATCGCCAATAATATATCCAATGTCAGTACCACTGGCTATAAGCGTCAAGAAGCCAGTTTTTCAGATGCGCTTACTCAGTCTTTTAATAGGCAGGCTGGGTTACAGCATGAAGTTGGTCGATTGACACCGAATGGTATTCGTGTTGGTTCGGGTACACAAATGACACAAACGAGTCTGCGGACTGAACAGGGTTCGGTTATGAAGACGGATCGTGCGTTGGATTTTATGATTCAAGGGGCTACTGGTTTTTTCAGGGTGGCTTCGGAAGGTAATTTCTTCTATACGAGAGATGGTTCTTTTCAAACTCAACCCGTGTTAAATTCAAATCAGGTTAATTTGGTGACGTCGTCAGGTGATTCGGTTCTTGATCTTAATGATAATCCAATTTCATTTGATGGGGATTATGATTCTATTCGGGTTAATGCGCAGGGGTTGCTAGAGGTTTCTTATGAAGATGCAAGGGCTTCTGTTCAGTTTCAGTTGAGTATTGCTGAGGTTGGGCGACCGGATTTGTTAGAAAAAGTTGGCGCTAATCGCTATCAATTGACGGGTACAGAGGCTGCGCAAATTGCGAGTGGTAATTTGCGGGTTGCCAATTTGTCGACTGAGAATAATGGCGCGATTCGTGTTCATCAGGGTTCACTGGAGATGTCTAATGTTGATTTAGCTACTGAAATGACTGAGCTTATTACTACGCAGCGGTTGTTTCAATCTCAGGGTAGAGCGATTTCGTTTGCTGATGATATGATGGGGTTAGTGAATATGATACGGTGATGGTTCGATCCGTAAGGAGTTATCGTGGAATTATAACAGCAAGTACTTGAGTAAATTCAAGTGCTTGTTTTTTGATCCTTTGATTTCCGTTGTGGGTGGATACTTTTCTAGCTTCTGGAGGGTTAAACTGTAGATTTCATTATTCAAGTGCTTGTATTTAGTTAAACCGTTGGTTTCCGTTCCGGGCGGACGCTTTCCTGTGGGGCGGGCGGACAAGTGCGGAAAGATACCGTTCAATCTTTCCCTCCTCCTCGTTCGCTTCGCTCCCTGCGGGGTCTCACCTGTCCCGCTAGTCCCACGGGAGTCGCCGCCCTGCACTCCAACCAACTCATTTCAATTTATATAGAAAGTTATTTAGTGATCACTTTCTTATTGGGCGATCCATAGGATTCGTTGTCCAGATTGGGAATCGGAGCGTATCGTCCCTTTTGACTGTCGTTGAAGTAGAAGAATTGATAAATCACCGAACTTCTAAGGTATCTTTGAAATAGACGAGACCTATTTCCCGGACACTTTACAGTTAGAATATATTATGTACTGATTGTTGGCGTACCTTTAAGAGTTATGCTGTGCTGAAAAGTGACGTAACTATGAATGACTTAATTATTCACGGTAGTTCAATACAAAATTCAGAAAACTATGATACAATTAGATTAATTAAATTTGATATTTAATAAGGTAAGTTTAAGGGGGACTCATTTGTGGGGATGTTAAACTTAGTGATTTTCCTGTAAAAATAACACTAATTTTACAGGAGGAATATTAAATGAATCGAATCGAAGCTCAGGCTTTCTATAAAAAGCAATTTGAAATGTTTAAAGAAGTATTAGATTTATCCACGCCGCATACAGAACTTGTTGATGAAATTATCGAACAAATTGGGAAACCATTTACAACAGTTTTGGAACTCGGTGCTGGAAATGGTTTGTTAGCTCGAAGTCTTTCAACATCTGATAAAAACATTACAACAGTTGAATTAGTACCTGAAATGGTTGAATTTGCGAAGCAATTTAATACAGCGAATGTTACTACACTCTGTGGCAGTTTTTATGATATTGATATAACCAATACTTTTGATACTGTATTATATATTGATGGGTTTGGAGTAGGCACAGATAAAGAACAATTAAGCCTGCTAAATAGAATTAATCATTGGCTCAATGATGAAGGAGTAGCACTAATCGATATTTATCACCCCAACTATTGGAAAAAAGTAAGTGGTAGAAAAATGATGCCATTTTCTAATTCGAATGTATCAAGAATCTATGGTTATAATGAATCCCTCAATAGAATGACAGATACTTGGTTGGAAAAGGATAATCCTAAGGTAAAATACACCCAGTCATTAGCTTGTTATAACCCCGATGAAGTTAATGAACTATGTAGTAGAGCTAATTTAAAAATAATTGCATATTATCCTGGTGGGGCAATGGATTATGAGCGTTGGCAATTTAACGAAGTGGTCGCATTATCAGATTGTCTTAGTTATCGAATTAAGGTTAAAAAAGCATGAGATTATAAAAAATTAGAACTTCCGATAACTGGAAGTTCTAATTTTTTTAGATAATATCAAAATTGAGCTTTACCATAGCCTTTATCTTAGGAAATCCAGTAGGCTTGGCTGGATTAGTTTTGCTGTGGATGCGAGGGTTGCTTGGTAAATGCTTTCTTCGCTTTTTAGTTTTGTGAGTGCAGTTGCATAATCGACGTCTTCGGTTTTGGATAGCATTAAGGTTAGTTCGATTGTGTTGTCTTTGATCCGGTTGTTAATGGCTTCGACGCGGTTTTGTCTTGCACCTACTTCAGCGGCTACTGTTAATAAGCGTTCGATTCCTTGATCGAGTTGCGCTAATGGCGCTGATTCGCCTGAACGAATACCCTCAACGAGATTATTCATCGTGCGAAACAGATTGCCCTCATCTTCTGCTGTGCCAAATAGTTTATCTGCTGTTACATTCACGGTAACGGATACACCGTCGCCAATTAAAACTGTTTTAGCACCAGTATCAAATAGGTTTTCTTCAAAGGAATCAGGGTTTGGGTATGGAGCTTCGTTTGTTTTGATTCCGTTAAACAAATAGTTTCCATTTACTCTGCTATTCGCGAATTGGCGTATTTGTTCGGTTAACTCTTCAATTTCTGATGCGATTACCATGCGGCCGTGATCGTCTTGGGTACCGGTATCTCCTTGAACAGTCAGTTCCCGAACCCGTTGCATGACGCTAACCATTGAATTGATGGTTTGGTCGGTTTCGTCTAGCCATAAAGTTGCGTCATTTGTGTTTCGTTCATATTGTTCGTTTGTAGCGAGCGCACTTTTTAGGTTCATGGCTTTACTCACGCCGAATGGATCATCGGATGGGCGTTGGTGTAATTTGCCCGAGGTTACTTGACTATTTGTTTTTTCTAATCGACTTAAGTTTTGCTGCATATTATGTATTGAATTTTGATATTGCATTTGTTGTGTAACTCTCATCCTATTTTACCTCCAATCCCAATTTATCGTGCGGCCATTCGATTAATGATGGTATCGAGCATTTGATCGACAGTCGAAATCATACGTGCTGCGGCATTATAGGAATGTTGATATTTCACCAAGTTCACCATTTCTTCATCCAAAGAAATGCCCGTCATCGATTGACGTCGATTTTCTGTCGCTTGCAGTGCCGATGCGTTATTCACAGTGAAATTCATAGCTGCTTGGCTCTCTGCACCCAGTTTACTAACGATTGAACGAAAATCACTTTTAACGTCTTCATAATTATTTTCATCGAATGAACTAAAAGGTGTGATTAACTCGATATTTTCGTCTAACGCTGGGTTAACTGTTAGTGAATTAATATCGTCACCTGCAAACAAGTTCACATTCGGATTTTCTTCTGTACCGACCATCTCACTTGCAGCGACGAAATCGGTGACGACTGTGTTAAAGTTTGCCTGGTAGATGCTAACGATTTCTTTAGATTGGATAAGTCCTGATAATTCACCGCCAAATATTTCGCTACCCTCTTCGGCAGTTGGTACATCAATCTGTGTCAAAGGCGTATTTGTCGCATCTGATTTGAGGCTAATCGTATACGTGCCGTTTGTTTGTTCTGTAACATTAATGGCCATGATTTTTGATAGCTCTTCTACGAGCACATCGCGCTTGTCTAAGAGATCATTTGCCTGTGTGCCAACGCGTTGAATGTTGTCGTTCAATTGTGCGATTTGTGCTAAATAGTCGTTTGCTTCACTTACTTTTTCTGTGATTTGAGCGTCTAAATTATCGTTTAAATAACTCATTGAACGGTTGATGGCCTGTGCTGTTTCAACAAATTCCTCGGCACGTTCTTTAATAACGACCTTTGCTGATTGACTATCCGAATCATTTGCCAAGTCTTGAAAGGCGCCCCATAATTGGTCCATTGCAGACTGGAGCCCCGTATCACTCGGCTCATTTATAATTGTCTCAAGTTGACCTAGCGCTTCTTTTTTCACTGACCATTCGCCAAGTGTGCTGCTTTGGTCTCGGAATTGTCGATCTAAGAAGTGGTCACGCACGCGTGTAATCGAGTCAATCGATACACCCGAACCTAGTTGTCCAGGATTGATCTGACCACTTGTCCACATGTCTAATGATGGCGTAGTAGTGGCATTCACTTGTTGGCGCGAATACCCTTTCGTATCTGCATTCGCCATATTATGACCTGTTGTGGCGATATTTGCTTGGCCGACCATTAGCCCGCGTTTTCCAAGTTCTAATCCGTGAAATGTCGAAACCATTATGCTTCCCTTCTTTCTACTTTTATTTATGCTTTACTATCAAAAAATCCGTGATTGATGGTTTGTGATTTTTGCTTATCTAATGGGGATTGATAATTGAAATGTTGTTGCTTCGATTTAACGACTTCATCAATCATATGATGAACGAAACCTAGCGAATCTTCTAGCAGTTTTTCATTCTCACGGTTTTTCGTTTGTAATTCCGTTAAAAGACCAGTTAATGTCTGTAGTTTTGTTTGTAAATTCTCTTTTAGCGGATCCTCTGGTAACTGATCTACATATTCATTAAAAGTAAGTGTTGGATGTTCTTCGAGAAGATGAGCAATCAGCCGAATGCGCTCCGTTTCGATTTGCTCGAGTTCTTTCACCATCTTCGTTTCTTCTGCTACTAGTTGATTTAAAGCGTCGACTTTTCGATCAATTAATGCCGTTCTTTTTTGTTCAGTAATTCGAAGTAGTTTCTTTTGACTGTTTATCAATTCATTTATCGTTGTGATGACTGTGTTAAGCACTTAACCGCTCCCCTTACTCGAACCAAAAACCAATGAGTTTGTCTGCAACTTTTTGATGATCCACCTTATATTCACCTGATTGAACTTGCGCTTTTAATGCATTGATTTTTTCTTGTCTTTCAACTTCTTGTATATTTTTCCCATACATTTCTTTTGCTGCGTTGGAAATTTGCAGTTCATCTTCTTTTTGGATGGGTCTTGTTTTTTCAGTTTTAGTTACTTGCATTTGTTTTTGATATGATTGAATAAAGGAAGAACCATTGACTTTATCGATATTCATTCCTTCACCACCCTGTTTCTTATTTTTTTACTCGCCAGTATTTCGACTCTTTTGAACGTGTGTACTTATGCTGTTTGAGTTCTTCTTCCAGACTTTTTTTCATTAATGTATGATCAAGATCTGAGGAAAATCGATCGAAACAGTCTATACATAAGAGTTGTTTTTTTATAAGTTTACGACAATGTGCACATGGATACCCAAGATTGGGATGATCTTCAGCATATATGCGCCCATCGCGAATGAATTCCGTAATTTGTTTCACTGAAACGCCGGTCTCTTTACTGACCTCTTCCAGCGTAACAAAGGTGTTCAGCTCGTTTTTTAAGTATTCGACGACAGATTTATATTCTTCTTCAACCTCTAATGAACAGGCTGGACAGTAATCCTTAAAATTCTTCAAATATATATTTCCGCATAATCGACAATTATCTAACTGATCTACATTCATGAGCTAAATATGTCCTCCTCATATATATCGGCATTTCCTGTATATTGTTTAGCGAAACTTTACTTTATTGTAATTTAAATTCTGTTACCAATACTCTTTCTACTTCACCTGCAACAACTGTGTCATTCAGCTTGTTTAGCAACTCTTTCTCAAGTGCAACAATGCCCTTTTCACCCGTTAACTGGTCTTTTGTAAAACCAGCTACAGTAGAAATAATTGCTGCTCGCACTTCAGGTTTACGCTTATCCAATTCTTCTTTTGCTTTACCATCACTTAACAACAGATTAAACTGGACAACTGCAAAATTACTTGACGCTAAATTCGTTGTAATGATATCTGTATCTATACTTAATTCTAACAAATCATCGATTGTTTTTTCTTTGTCTTTATTGGAACCGGGCAATTGTATATCGTAAAAAAAGATTGCGCCCATACCGACTGCAGCGATAATAATGGCGAAAAACAATGTGACGATTAACTTCCTCATGCGAACACCTCTATATAATTAGTCTGGCTTTGGAAATAGTGAAATTAACACCTCTACGCGACGATTTTCCGCTCTACCTTTTGCCGTGTTGTTTGTTGCGACTGGACGATATTCACTGTAGCCGGTTGCGCTAAAGTAATTCGGCTGTAATGCTTCGTTTTCAAGAAGCACTTTCATCAGATTAATCGCTCTTGCCGAACTTAGTTCCCAATTCGACGAAAACTCGGCAGGATTCGAAGGTACGTTATCTGTATGCCCTTCAATCAGAATTTCTCTTGGATATTCAGTGACGAGTAAGTTAGATATCTCGCGAACTGTTTGACGTGATGCTTCTGCAATACTAGCCCCACCAGGTGGAAATAAAATACCCTCGGTGATTTTCATCACTAAGCCTTTTTTTGTTAGTTCAGTCTGAAGTCTTGGGGATAATCCATTTTCTTCAATATAGGCTTCGATTTTCTCGCGAATTTCTCGTAATTGTTGTAAGTCTTCCTCTATTGTAAACTCTGGCTTAACTTCTTCGTTTTTGACTAAGTCGACTGGGACGACGGTTTCGACTGCGGCTTCATGGTCAAGTATATTTTTTCCACCTTGAAGCTCACTGTTAAATGAATCGGATATTTCTTTGAACTTCTGTGCGTTTATTTCACTGGCGGCAAATAATACAATAAAAAGAGCGAGTAAAAGCGTCAATATATCGGCATAAGGAATTAGCCAGGATTCATCAACATGGTCTTCCGACTTTTTTCTACGCTTCAACTTGAATCCCTTCCTTTTCGTCCGTCACCAGCACTCGATCTTTTAAAGATAAATGAGTGAGTAGCTTTTCTTCAACAACTCGTACTGGCAAGCCTTCTTGAATTGCCAATAGGCCTTCTAACATAATCAATTTCATGCTAATTTCTTGCTCTGATTTTCGTTTTAATTTGTTAGCAAATGGATGCCATAATACGTATCCTGTGAAAATCCCAAACAGCGTTGCGATGAATGCCGCAGAAATCGATTTACCTAATAAGGAAATATCATCTAAGTGGCCAAGTGCTGCAACGAGTCCGATGACCGCACCCAGTACTCCTAAGGTTGGTGCATATGTACCTGCTTGTGTGAAGATTTTAGCGCCGACTTCATGACGCTCTTCCATTGCAGCGATTTCATCTTCTAACATTTCTTGAATGGATTCAGCTGATTGTCCATCAACGACCATTTTCAATCCGCGTTGTAAGAATGGGTCTTCTACTTCTTCAGATGGTTCTTCCAAAGCAAGTAGGCCATCTTTTCTCGCTACGGTTGCCCATTCAGTAAACATGGGTATTAATTCTTTTACAGGAATGAGTTTTAAGTCACTAAAAATCACTTTAAATAGGCTAGGTATTTTCTTTACTTCATTCATCGGGAAGGCGATTAAGATGGAAGCAGCTGTCCCCGCGAAAATAATTAGTAATGCAGCTGGATTATATAAAGCGATTGGATCTGAACCTTTTAAAATCAAGCCGCCGACTAATACGACAAAACCGATTATAATGCCTATAAATGATGTTTTATCCACATCCGTACCCTCATTTCAGTTACTCGTTATTTTCTTTGACTAGCTTTATCGCTTGTTTCCACGTATTCTTCAACTCTAATATATGGTCTTCTGCTTCTTCAAGAATAGCAATATCATTTTTCATATTCGCTTCAACGAGGAGATTATAGATATATTCGTATAACTGGCCCATATTGTTTGCCACTTCAATGTCTCGGTTCAATGTGATTTGAAGTTCTTGGATAATGGCTTGTGCCTTTAATAAATTCGTGTTTTTTTCCTCGAACTGTTTTTCTTCTATGGCTCGTTTGGCTATCTTCATGAATTTCAAGCAACCATTGTAAAGCATTAGCGTCAACTCCTGCCCGGATGCTGTCATGACGGAGTTTTGTTGATATGTTTGATAAGGATTGGTCATTACCATTTTTAAATCCCCCTCGTTTATTAATGAAATTAAGTTATTGTAAGTCAGTATTTGCTGCTATGATTTAGCGCTCCAAGGAAAGAGTAATTTTCTCTTTCGTGGGCACTAAAAAGTCCAATAAAATTAGTTTGGCTGTGAAAACTGTTGATTTCCGTTCCAGGCGGACGCGTTCCACGGGGCGGGCGGTGAGCCGCTAATCCCGCTGGAGTCGCCGCCTTGCACTCCAATCAACGAGATTTCTTAAAATGAAGAAAGGCAACCCACGGGAGTCTTCGACTGCGCACTAAATAAGTGAGTAGTAGCAATAACAGATATTTCTTTATAGTTTTTTCAGTAACCCCGTTTTTTATTTCCGCTTATCTATAAAAGACCCTTCTGTCCTTGTATTCTGATAAGCGTCGAAATATTTTTTGGACACTTGTTTATTTTGATTGATTCGGTTCATCTTTGCTAGAAATGACTGATGAAGCCCGTTTAATAATGGTTGTAGTTTTTGTTCGTGGTCTTGTAATTCCGCAATTTTTTCACGATCGGTTGGTGCCCATTGGAAATTTGGTTGTCGCATATGGGTATCCAGTCGTTCGATCACTTCTTGCCGTTTTTCGAATAAACTTTGTACTGCTTCCAATTTCTCAGGTTCGTTTTCTTCCATATTCGGATGAACAGTTAGTGCTTGATTGTAGATTTCTTCCGTTATGTCGAGAAGTGTATGGAGTTCTTTTTCATAACCGCTCATTACATGCCACCGAACATACTTTGTTGCATCCACATACTTTGTGAATTCATTTGACTTAGCGCTTTTTCCATTGCGGTAAACTGTTTCCAATAACGGTCTTCTAACCGTTTCATGCGGTCTTCCCATCTGCTAATATCATCGTTCATCTGTCGGATTTTTTTAGAAATCGTGCTATTATCTACCGAACTGCTTGGACTTCCTGCTTGGTCACTGAGACTTTTGACGATGTCGTTCAGCTCTTTATAAACACGGTCACCAACTCCAAGGCCAGTGCCATCTGCGGCTTTGTTGGTGAATAATTGCATGACTTCGTCGGGTTTATTGTTTAGGGCTTCTGTTAATTTCGTTTCATCGATGAAAAGCTTTCCGCCTTCTGTGTATGTGCCCGTGTTGATGCCGATTTGGGCCAACAAGCTGACATTTCCCGCTGCGATTCCTTCAACTGGATCCATGAATGCACGCCTTAGATCGATCATTGCTTTTTTCAGTGTTGGGTCATTTCGCAGCAATCCACTTCGCGCTTTTTCTTCCCATAATTCAATTTCGGTTTCTGTCATGTCTTTCTTTTGCGCATCAGATAGCGGTTGGAAATCGGGATAGCGCTTTTCAATTAATTGCTTTTCGATGTCAGCAATCGTTTCGTTGTATTTTTCTACGAAGTCTTTAATCATGGCTAATGGTTTTTCCGGATTAGCTTGAACAGTGACCGTCGTTTCACCCACTTGTGTCAAATCCAAAATTAGGCCGTTGACTGATGTTCTGTTAGTCTTTAGTCCATCGATTTCAATGCCGTCAAATATTACCTTGCCATTTGTGGCGTTATCGGTTGTTATGCTCTTTTCGGCTCCATTGTTGATGACTTGTCTGGCAAGGGCTTCATTATCACCGAACTCCAATGTGAAGTTTTGGTCTGAACCCATGCCTTTTGTGGAAATGAAAAAACGGGAAGTGGTGTCGTCGAAACTGACTCTAAGTTCGGGTACGTGTTTTGCTGTTGAATCTTGGAGTTCTTTTGCTACTTCTGCGTAGGTCATACCTTCTGTTATTGTTACCTCTTTGCCATTGATCGTTATTGTTCCAGCGGCTCCGATTTGGTCGGTTGATTTTGCTGCTACACCTGGTTCTTTTTCAATGGCATTTTGAGAATGCATTTTTGCTGCACTCGCAATACTAGTTACTTCCACTTTGTATGTACCACTCACTGCATTTGCAGTTGTTGATACGTTTACGCTACTGGAATCTGATGATGTTGCGCTATAGGCGTTAAATGAAGATTGTAGTCGTAAGTTACTTGCACTCGTTCGTAAATTAGATAACGCCAAGTTGGTATCCCGAAAGGCTTCTTGTTGCCATTCTGCGAATGCCTTTTTCTGCATTAATTTATCTAAAGGCATTTTCTGTACTTTCATCAGTTCTTTTATGATTGAATCCGTGTCCATACCGGATGCTAAACCACCAACACGCATTTAGTTCACTCCGTTCGTTTTTGTTGTTTATAGTTGCTCGTCCACCATGAGGTCCATCATTTCGGTTATTGTGGTGTACATGTCTAGGATTTTTTATGACTTCATTGGTTTCTGAGTCGATGATTTAGATGTAGTACTCGTTTAGCGGTTTTGCGCTATAACTTATCTATCGGCATAATTTGGGGATTATTTAGGAGTTTTTCAATTAAACTTGGTTTTTCTTTAGGCGTGTTATATTTGTAGCGGATATGAGGCATTAACAAAGGATATTGTTATAGAATGTTCACAAAGGATATCTCTATAAATACGCTTCGGCGCTTGTGGATGCCTCCCGCGATAAGCCAGGCTACCACTGTAAGGCGCCTTCGCTGGTTATCTATTGAAAGATGGTGATCTTGTTGAAAATAGTTCAAGGTGTAAATATTAACGTGATGCAATTCATAGGTCCGTTAATCGTGTTAGTAGTTACAATGGTTGCAGTTGGTTTTGTTTATAAACTATTCTTTAATTGGTTACCTAGAAAAATGTTTGAACTACTATTTGGACCAGTATTGTTATTCGGTGCATATCTATGGGCTTTCCCAATGAATCTTGGATTTCACGATTTTTTCAAATAACCTTTCACACTAACCATGGATTTTTGCATCTACTTGATTACCTATTTTGAAGTTAGAAATTGAAGTAAGTGTAGCTCATGAAATACGCTTCGGCGCTTGTGGATGCCTCCCGCGATAAGCCAGGCAGAAGAACACTGCCCGCCTTATCGCTCCGTCTACCACTGGAAGGCGCCTTCGCTGGTTCAGTGGGAAAGATATTTTTCTTCTCAATACTATTCAATGAATTCCTAGAAATAGAATAAGACATGAGAGTAAATTCATCTCATGTCTTTTCAGATTGTTATGTTCTTATGTAAGTTTATTTAGCTGGTTGCTGACGCCTGTTGTCCAGTGGTTGTTTAATCCTGTTGGATCATTTGCTGCTCCGACTGGGGCGTATTTTGCTCCTATTTCAGCTATTGTTGTTTTTCCTTGGTTTAGGTAGTTTTGTCTTAGGTTACGCGCCATGTCGAAGATGCTTTCTTCGACGGAATCATAACTTCTTAGGCCATTTCTGCCCATCATGCCCGCTATATTATTTTTCTCATTCGCTGCTTTTGATGAGCCGTTGCCCGTTTCATGGATTGCGATGGCGGATAGGAAGTTAGGATCGATGTCGTATTTCTTTCCGGCATTGATGAAATGGGTTGCTGTGCCGTTTAATTTACCAGCTAGGGTGTTTTCTAATTTTATGAATTGTACTGGTTTAAAGTTCAGGTCTGTAGTGCTTATTGGATTTATAGACACTTCTTCGCCGATAGCTTGTTGGATGTTGAATGGAAACGGCGTATTTACCAGCTGTGAAAAGCTCTGGTTTTCTTGAACGAAATTTGTTGATGGTTGATTTGTATTTAAACCTTGTAGCATTGATTGTAATAGCATTGAAAATAAAGAGTTTACATCTTGTGTAGGGTTGAATGAATGATTGGTGGCTTCTGCCTTGTTCACCTGTGGCATTGCTTTGGCCATTGAAGCCATCGTTGTGTAATAAAACCAATTCGAAGAGATCGGACTCGTCACTTTTGTTACACATCCTTAGTTGAAATGTTATGGGTTAAGTTTACAGGAGATTTTAGAAAATGAATAGAGGACTTTTGACAGAGTAAAAAATAAAGGAACTCTAGCAGTGCTAGAGCCCCTTCTCGTTTTAAAATTAACGTAATAGTTGTAGAACAGCTTGTGGCTGTTGGTTAGCTTGAGCCAACATTGCTTGTGCTGCTTGTGAAAGAATTGAGTTTTTCGTTTGCTCCATCATTTCTTTCGCCATGTCAACGTCACGGATACGTGATTCTGCTGCTGTTAGGTTTTCAGCGGATGTTCCTAGGTTATTGATTGTATGTTCCAAACGATTTTGGTTTGCACCAAGTTTTGAACGTTCTGAAGATACACTTTCAATTGCATTATTGATTGTTGTAATTGCAGCATCAGCTGAAGATCGAGATGAAACATCAATTCCCCCTACGCCTTTTACCCCTACATCAAAAGCTTCATCTGCCATGACAATCAATTCTGCACCATTATAATATCCAGCAACTGTTGCATCGTTAGTAGTAGGATCACCATCAGGGTCAGGGTTAGCAGCTGCCCATGTCGCAGTTGCAGCAGTTCCTGCAGCATCTGTGTAATCTATCTCGCCAGCAGTAGTAACTTCATAATTAGTTCCTACTTTAAGTGCCTCTGAACGCATATCACTTACTGATAATGAAAGGTTTTGACCAGAGTTTGCACCTATCTGGAAAGTAGCTTTGAAGTTTCCATCTAATAATGTCTTAGTGTTAAATTCAGTGTCATTTCCAATTCTTGTGAGTTCTGATGCAAGTTCAGTTACTTCTTTTTGGAGTTCTGCACGGTCTGTATCTGTGTTTGTGTCGTTGGCAGATTGAACAGCTAGTTCACGCATACGTTGAAGAATGTCATGTGTTTCATTTAAAGCACCCTCAGCGGTTTGCATCAAAGAAATTGCATCTTGCGCGTTACTTGAAGCTTGTTCTAATCCGCGAATTTGTCCGCGCATTTTTTCAGAGATTGAAAGTCCAGCTGCATCATCCGAAGCTTTGTTGATACGAAGACCTGAAGATAGTTTCTCCATGCTGTTCATTTGTGCGTTGTTTGCCGCGCCAAGTTGGCGGTGTGTGTTGAGTGCTGCAATGTTGTGATTGATAATCATTGTGTATTACCTCCGTGTAATGTTTTTTGTTTTTGCAAGGGTCCAAATCCGTTTGAACTTACTTACATTATCTATATCGGAAGGTTTCTTGGAATGTTTAGTGTTTTTTTATAAATTATTTTATTTCTTTTTATTGGCAATGTAAAAGACCTGCAAAGATCGCAGGTCTTTCCTTGTTATTTATTGGTGAAATTTAATAAGTCGCTTACGTTAATGGTGTTTGACGCGGCTTGTTTGTTTTCTTCTTGGATTTCCAAGTAGATTTCTTTTCGGTGGATGGTGATTTGTTTTGGGGCTTCGATTCCCAGTTTTACCGTTTCACCTTCGATTGCTGTGATGGTGATTTCGATGTTGTCGTCGATGATGATGGATTCGCCTTTTTTTCTTCCGAGTACTAGCATCGCTTACACCTGCCCTGTAACTGTTTGGAATAATGGTTGTTTGATTTCGTAGCTTTTATCGTCCAAGACGATTTGCATGCCGAGCTGTTTTTTATTGTTAATGATGAGTGGTGCTTTCAGGTTTGTGGTGGCGCTGTTTATTTCCCCCGGGACTGTGACGGTTGTTAGGACGATGGCGTCGGCTGGGTCTTCGAGTTCAAGTCGCTCCACCATTTGGTCTGCTAGTTTGACGTCGTAGTCTTTGAAAAAAGTGAATGGGTCGACTAAGAATAGGCTGACTTCTTCTGCTTCGATTGATTGCAGGAAGAAGAATGGTGTATCCTCGCTTGCATCTGCTGGCACTAATACATAGTTTTTATCATCTTCGAATCCTGGAATGCCTTTGTTGAATGTGATGATGCTTTTGTCAGCTACTTCGATT
Organism: Sporosarcina sp. Y1009; assembly: GCF_057669865.1. Lineage (NCBI taxonomy): Bacteria > Bacillati > Bacillota > Bacilli > Caryophanales > Caryophanaceae > Sporosarcina > Sporosarcina sp. Y1009. The sequence continues at coordinate 18,384 of NZ_JBYHFO010000009.1, forward strand.
TCACCAAAACGAGTGGTTTGTATTTTCATGTGTCGCTCCTTTTGTTTGCTACGGTACAATAAAACTAACTGTCGTACCAATGCCTGGTGTGCTTTCAACGATTAATCCTTTTCCGTATAATTGTTGCAAGCGTTTTTCTGTATTTACTATGCCAATACCTTTTCCATGAGTTTTGTTGGTTGTGAAAATTTGTTTTGTTTTCTCCGTATCCATTCCGATACCGTCATCGATTACAGCAAATTCAGTGTGATCATCTTTTTCCCGAATTCGAATTGTTACAGTGCCGCCAGAACTACGTTTTAAGACGCCGTGATTGACAGCATTTTCCACTAAAGTTTGGAGAGATAATGGTGGAATTTTTATATCTTCCACTTGATCGATATCCCAGTTCACTTTTAAACGATTCCCAAAACGCTCTTGTTCGATGTACAAATACGATTCGATCAACTCAAGCTCATATTTAATGGAAACGACCTGTTCTATGTTTCTCATATCAAAACTACCCCGCAAATACTGTGAGAAATGTTCCAGAAGACGCGTCATTCTTGTTAAGTCTATCTCACTCAAAGCAACGATAGAATTAAGTGTATTAAATAAAAAATGTGGACGAATTTGCGCTTGAAGCCATGCTGACTCCATCACTAATCGCTCATTAATCGACGCTTTTAAATTGGTTAAAGCATATACTCGAACATTTAACTCTAGCGCATCCACTGGTTTTGTGACGTAGTCATTTGCACCTGCTAAAAATCCAGTATAAATATCTTCTGGGCGACTTCTCGCAGTTAGCAAGAGAATTGGTAGTTCAGATATGGAAAACTTTTCTCGGATAAATCGAGTCAATTCATAGCCAGACATTGTCGGCATCATGACATCCGAAATAATTAAGTCCCATTCCTTCAATTCAAGTTGCTGTAAGGCTTCTTTCCCACTAGTCACAACTGATACCTCATATTCCTCTTCAGAAAGAATATTTGTTAACACTTTCAAGTTTACTGAATCGTCGTCGACTGCTAACACCTTGGGTCTGTATGATGATATTGGCCTGTTTTTCGTAAATGTACCTCTTGCCATAGCTATAAGATTTTCTTTGATGGGTAATTTACTGGTGTCAGTATTGGACGTTGTGATTGCGATTTGTTCTTCGACAATGTCGCCTGCTAATGGCAAAGTAAATGTGAATACCGAACCTTCACCTAAGATAGAACTTGCTTTCAATTTCCCTCCGTGCATTTCTACTAGTTGGCTACTTATGGCTAAGCCAAGACCTAGGCCGCCGCCAATCGCAGTTATACTTGAATCTGCTTGTTCATAAGGTCCGAAGATCTTACCTAACGTTTGATCATTCATGCCTATGCCGTTATCTATCACTCGAATTTGGGCCATTCCATGTTCAACGAAAGCATCGATGGCGACTGTCCCTTCATCTGTATATTTCACCGCATTATGTAGTAAATTAAACAGGATTTGAATGAGTCGGTTTTTATCGGCGATTATACTCGGGAAGTCATTTGGGATTTTGACTTCCATTTTGATATTTTTATTTTCAATCAAAACTTTGAGCATATCGACAATGCCAACAGAGAGCGTTTGTATATCTAGACGCTTCTTTTGCAAATGGATTCTATGTTCTTTCAAGCGCGTAACATCGAGTAAATCACCTAACGTTTGTGACATATGATGCCCAATTGTTAAAAGAAGTTCTAGGTCATTTACAGTTTTCTTATCCAAGGATTCTGGCCTGTTACGTAAAATCGAATTTGCGATATTCAGAATGCCGTGCAACGGATTCCGAAGTTCATGGGATGTATTTGCCAAAAAGTCATCTTTTTGCTTAATTTCTTTTTGAAGTTGTACAGCAAGTTTTTCATTTGATGTATTTAGTGCTAATAATTGCTGATTTTGCATTTCTTTTTTCTGAACTGTTTCGGCAAAGTTTTTGCTCATCAAGATGACATTGATCATGACGTAGATACCAACCGCCGGTAACATCAATGTCCATGAATGATACCAATTATTCCCGATTGCGAAATCATTAAAAAACGCTATAAATACGAGTCCCATCCCAATTAGATTGACTTTCGCATTGTGATTTTGATTACGAATACTTTTATAAATCACATAGATTAAATAGAAAAAGGTTGGGATTGCTAACGTAAATACATTGAAAAATAAAGGTTGAAAAAATACAGGTTGTGTAAATAAAGTAGTAATGATGAGTGCTGAATGTATAATCACTAGCGCGTACATGACTTTCTTGGAAAACTCTTTTTCATGCCATTTCCACAATAATATAACAAAAAACATTGAAGTCGCTTCTGTCAGTATATATTCTAATCTAGTGCCCCAGAGCCAAGGCATATCAACAAATGTAAGCGTATAGTAAAAGGGTAGTGCAAATAAAGCACGAATAGATATAAGCATGGCAAACATGCCGAATATGAAAAACACATGCTCCTGTCTGCGATACCAAGCAAATAAAATCATGAATAACCCAATGATAAATATTGAACCGTTCATGAATAGAGTGCCGATTATACTCGTATTAAACTTATTCGCTACAACCGAAGCTTCCCCTAAATAAATCTCATTCTCAAAGCCCCCGCGGATATGGTCAAAGCTAGATATCTGCATCGTGAGTAATATTTCATCTGACTGTGCAATAAAATAACCTGTTTCAGGAGACATTTCAGCAATATGTGAAGCTGAATCATTCCCCACTACACCGTTACTGGCAATTGCTGTTTGATCAACAAAAAAATTATAGGCGCTGTATTGAAAAGGTATATGAATTGCTAAAGTTTCTCCCACATATTCTTCAGGAATTTGAATCGTGGTGCTATATGTCCCAAATGAATTGACTTCTCCTGTTTGTGTTTCAAATGAGCTGGGAATTGAAACCTCTCTACTCCTTCCTTTTCTTAATTCTTCTTTTACTTCATTGGGCGTTAACATCTCTTTTTCGAAGAAATTCCATTCACCATTTAGGTCTGTATAAAACTCCTTCGAGTCCAAATTATCTGTTGCTGAGATACCAGGGGCTACAAATGTCATGATGATTAATATTGCTATAAAGGCAAACAAATATTTTTTATACGTCCGCCTCATATGACCCACCCCTATCAACTAATAGATAAATTCCCGCTTCTTGATCAATAAACTAAACGCAATATACGCAAAAAATGAGAAGACGACCGGCAATGTGACGGTGTGGACGCCGAAGAGGAATCCGTTTGCTTCGTTGTAAAAATGGAGTGCTATGTAGGAAACCATTCCTGTGATCATTGAAGCGATTGCGCCGTATTTATTGCCGTATTTCCAATAGAGGCCCATGACGACTGGCCAGATGAAGGCCGCTTCGAGTCCTCCAAATGAGAATAGATTTAAGAAAATCAATAGTTCGGGTGGTTGTAAGGCGAGTAGGAATACGATGACGCCGAGTACGCCTGTCACACCAAAACTCATCCATTTAACGGTTGATTCTTTCGCGTCTGGTTTTATAAAGTTTAAGTAGACGTCTTTGACGACTGCTGAACTAACCAGTAACAACAGTGAGTCCACTGTCGACATAATGGCTGCCATCGGGGCTGCGAGTACGATTCCCGCTAACCACGGTGGTAAAACTTCTAGTGCCAATAAAGGAATTACTGTGTCAGGAACATCAATCCCTGGTAAAACCGGACGTGCAAAGACTCCGATTAAATGCATATTCAGCATGATAAAGCCGGTAACAATGGTCCCGATAACGAGTGCACGGTGCATCGAGCGCGAGTTTTTGTAACTCATTGCGCGCACTGCCATTTGAGGAAGCGCGACGACGCCAACACCGACTAGAATCCAAAATGAGGACACGTATGCCATTGTTAAACTTCCATCTGCACCAAATGGCGTGACGAGACGCGGGTTTTCATTTAACAAGTCTTGCATGATGGCTGGTACACCGCCGCCAGCAATGATGACTGCGATGAGTAAAATCAGCGTTCCAATGACCATAATTGCACCTTGCACGGCATCGGTCACCGCAACTGCGCGGAAACCGCCGATGACGACATAGACGAGGACTGAAATCGCAAAAATAAAGAGCGCTGATGTGTACTGAAGTCCGGTGAGCGATTCGATGAGACGACCGCCGCCGACCCACTGCGCTGTCATTGCGGAAAATAAAAAGATAATAATGGCAATTGCTGATAAAATGGCGACAGCCGGGCTATTGTACCGGACTTTTAAGAAATCGATAAGCGTAACGGCATTGTATTTCCGGGCGAGTATCGCGAATTTCTTACCAAGAATAAGGAGTACGAAATACCCCGTAACTACTTGGGCCATCGCAAGTAGTACCCAGCCGAATCCAACTGTATAGGCTGTTCCGGGTCCACCTAGGAAACTCGATGCACTTCCATATGTCGCAACCATTGTCATTGCCAGAACAAAACCGCCAAGTTCACGGCCACCAAGGAAATAGTTTTGCAGAAAGCCTTTGTCCGACTCCATTTTTCTCGATGAAATCAATCCAATAGCAAAAATCGCAATGAGAAAAATGGCGAGCGGTGCAATAACGCCTATATTCATAACTCCTCACCATCCTCGAATGGGACTTCTGTAAGGAAAAACTTTGCAATAATGATTACGAGAACCGAGATTAAGACAAATCCGACGACGCAACTATAGAAGAACCACGCGGGAAGCCCAAATACATACGTGTATTCCTCCACTGGACGTGATCCGAGTCCATAGGCGAAGCCGAACCACCATATGAAGTTGAACACTGCGAGTCCGACACCAATGAGTGCTTCGCGGTGCGCAATTTTAAAGCGCCAATCTGTATTGCTTTTATCTACCATAAGACAATCGCTCCATCTGTTCGGGTTTCTGTTCCTCCCGATAATACACCAGTTTCAGGATTTCGCCATATGATTTGGCCTCGTCCAAATGACCCGTTATCGAGAGTTGGTTGAATATCGTGCCCTAAACGAGTAAGTGCTTGTGCTAAGTGGTTTGGGAAATTTGGTTCTACGTGAACAGTATTTCCTTTGATCCACTGCCATCTCGGTGAATCGAGTGCGGCTTGGGGGTTTAATTGGTAATCAATTGTATTTACGATCATTTGGAAATGTCCTTGCGGCTGCATGAATCCGCCCATGACTCCGAACGGACCGATTGCTTGTCCGTCTTTTGTCAGAAAGCCCGGGATAATCGTGTTATAAGAACGCTTCCCTGGTTTTAACGCGTTCGGATGTGTCGGGTCGAGCGAAAAGTCGGCGCCGCGGTTTTGGAGCGCGATTCCCGTATTTGGAACGACGATGCCGGAACCGAAGCCCATGTAATTGGACTGAATGAAGGAGACCATATTCCCTTCGCCGTCCGCTGTGGCTAGGTAAACGGTGCCGCCTTTCGGGAGTTCGTATGGCTCCGGAATTGACGCCTCGTTTGTGATTTTTTCTGCGCGTTTTTCGGCATATTGTTCTGAAAGCAAATGTTCGACATCGATTGGCATTTCGTTTTCCTCGGTGATGAACGCTTTTCCGTCGATGAATGCTAGTTTCATAGCTTCGATTTGTTCATGGAGCGTTTTCGTATTTTCCGGGATCGCCGGGCTTAACTGCGAATAAATATTCAGCGCCATGAGCGTCACCATGCCTTGGCCGTTCGGTGGGATTTCCCATACATCATAGCCGCGGTAGTTTGTCGAAATCGGTTCAACCCATTCGACTTTGTATTTTTCTAAATCTGTTTTTCGTAAATAGCCGCCGTATTTAACCATCGTGTCCTCGATTTTGTCTGCAAGCGCTCCTTTATAGAAGGAATCTGCATTTGTTTCGGCAATGGCGCGTAAGGTTTCTGCGTGACCAGGGGATTTCCACACTTCGCCGATTTCCGGCGCGCGTCCATCAGGTGCAAATGTTTCAAACCAAGCATTAAATTCATCAGTTGTGAATGAAGTGCTAAAACGCTTGTATGCCAGTTTCCAGTACTTACCTAGAATTGGCGTTAGCGGGTACCCTTCTTCGGCATAGCGAATGGCTGGTGCGAGTGATTCTTTCAATGATAGTTTCCCGAACTTTTTTGCTAGTTCCGCCCAAGCCGCCGGGACACCTGGAACTGTGATTGGGGTGAGCCCGTGAGTCGGCATTTTTTCGTGACCTGCTGCTTTTACTTTATCTATTGTAAGTGCTTCAGGCGAAGGACCTGATGCGTTTAGACCGTGAAGTTTATTGTTGACCCAAACGAGTGCAAATGCATCGCCGCCGATCCCGTTTGAAGTCGGTTCGACTACGGTAAGTGCCGCCGCTGTTGCGATTGCTGCATCGATGGCATTTCCGCCTAATCGCATAATTTCAATTCCCGCTTGTGCGGCGAGTGGTTGTGAAGTGGCCACCATGCCATTTTTCGCGAATGCTGTATGTTTTGTTGAAGGGTAAGGGTTATATAAGTAATCCATTTAAATGCCTCCATGAATCGTATTGTTGGGTAATGTAGCTGTCTTCATTATACAGAATGAGGGTGTGGATTGGGGAGAGATTTTGCTTTCAAGCTAATTGGTTTATTCATTAAGATAGAGCACTTCTCAATTTAGAGAAGTGCTCTAGAAAGTGTTACTTAATCAATCAGTTTTTCTAACTCGCTGTATACTTCTGCACTTACTGCATTTTCTCCACCGAAGATTGTTAGACGTTGAACGTCTTGATCAGCAAGATAACTTGATACATATTCTGGAACGATTGCGTGTACAAGAAGTACCCCGCTATTCGTGTTAGCAGCTAAAACTGCTCCAGTTAACGCATCTGCGTAATCTGTCCCAGTCGCTACGTATAGGTGATCGTTAGCAACACCATAATGATTTGCGATAAGTGTGTTAGTTTCATAACGATCAAGTCCACCTAGACGGTTCGCGCTTGGAAGTTCGCTTGCTACTGTATCAGAAACAACTGTTTTACCACCGACTACGATTGTGTTCGTCGCGCCTAGTTTTTCAAGTGCATCCGCTGTTTCTGCAGGGATAGAATCTTTTAGTGTTAACAGAATCGGTGTTCCCGCTTGCGCTGCATGTGATGCAACAGATAATGCGTCTGGGAAGTTCAATCCATTGGCAATGACTACTTCGTCAGAACCATTTGGTGCAACCAACTCAGCAATTGCTGCTGCCGTTGCAAATCTATCGTCTCCACCAGCACGTGTAACTGCGATATTCGCATTGACAAGCTCTTTTTCAACGTTTTCACTTACAGCCGCGTTTCCGCCAAGCACGATTGCTTGAGTCGCACCTAGACGTTCGATTTCTGCAAGGACTTCGTCTGTCAAGTCGTCAGTTAATGTTAGAAGAATTGGCGCTTCAAACGCATAAGCCAATGGAACACCGGCTAATGCATCAGCAAAGTCGTTTCCGCGAGCGATTACGACAGTTTCTGCTGATTCCCAACCTTCCGAACTGATTTCAAGTGCTGTTTGGTAGCGATCGACACCAGAAATTCTGCTCATTTTTTCAGGAACTTCAGGTTCTTCAATTACATCTTCATCAATGATAACTTTTTCAGCCTGGTTGCCTGCTGCATCAACGTATTTCACGACTACGCTATCTGCATTTTCATTACCAAAATCAAAAGTGAATGAACCATCTTGTTGAAGTGTGATTGGTTCTGAAACAGTTTCGCCGTTTGTTTTTACTTCAGATGTTGCTGTAAGTTTTGTATTAATGTCGTAGCCGAGTCCGTATTTTACAAGTTCAGCTTGATAGTCTACGTATTTGTCTACAATTGTACCAGTTACCGTTGTTCCTTCGACTGTGCTGTCGATAGAACCTGGAGAAGATTTAACAACAACTGGCCCGACAAAGTCTCCAATTGTACCTGCATCTGTTACTGCAGTATAGTCAATTGTATATAAACCATCTGGAATTGTTGTTGCAGGATCCGGTGACCAAGGTGTGTATTGCCCTGCTACATTTAGTGTATAAGAACCTGCACCTAATGAAGCTCCAGCATGTAAATATCCGATGTATCCATCTCCATATTGACCGCCTGTTGGATTCATGATATCCCAAAGTTCGACATAGTTCGTTTTGACATCACCAGTAATTGTGAATGCTAGTGTTGCAGAGTCTTTATAACCGTCACCATCAAATGATAAATCAGTTTCTGAAATACTCATATCTTTAACAGTTACTGCTGCAATACCACCGAAATCTGCTGCAAATGGTAATGATAGTTCAGAATCTGCACCATTAATATGGATGTAACCAAGAATTTCATTGCCTGGTTTCGTATTTTCATTTTTAGAAGCAGTTAGTGTCACTGTGATGACTTCTTCACCGTCTAATGTGAATGATGATTTGTCGACTGAAACCGCTGCATCTCCAAATTCTTTTGTTACATCTATCGATACATCGAAGTTTCCGCCAACGTTTTTGAGGTCTTTAACGAGAATTTCTTTTGTAACAGTAATATCTTCTTGAAGTGATTGTGGACCAAATGTTACTGTCCCTTTTAAGTTTTCAATCTTTTCGCTATCAGCATCTGGTAAAGCTTCATCTACTGCATAAGCAAGTACGTTTGCATGTGCTGCTGCATATGCATTTACACGACCTGCCCCTTGAGCGAATACGTCATATTTGTCTGTATCTAAGATTTTTGCTGTATTGGATAGCGCAACTTTAACGTCGAACGCATTCCAATCCGGATTTGCTTGTTGTATAAGCGCTGCAATTCCTGCGATATGTGGCGTTGCCATAGACGTACCTGTTTTTCTTGTGAAGGCATGCTCATAAGTCGCATTTGGGAAATCTGCTTTGTACATTGGAATTGTAGACATAATATTTGTTCCTGGTGCACTTACATCTGGTTTGATATCAAAATTCGGCACGGATGGTCCGCGTGAACTTGAATTATTTACATCGTCACCTTCAGTAGTTGTCGATTGTACATTTGTGAATGTAACCGTTCCGTTTGCCTCTTCAAGTGCAGCACGGATTGCGATTCCATCTGTATAAGACATATCTACTGTCGGAAGGAAAGCAAAGTCATCTCCCAAGAAGACATCGGAAATACCTGGTGTGTTAGATCCGTTATGAGAGTTATGAATAATTGTCGCTACAGCACCGTTCACTCTAGCATTTTCAATTTTTTCAACGAACGCGATATCTCCACGTACGATTAATGCTACTTTCCCATTAACGTCAATTCCTTCAAAGTCTGTAGTATTACCGATTCCCGGTACTGCTACAAGTTCAAACTCTCCTGCAAGTTGTTGCGATAAATCTACACCAAAAGTTGTAGACATTAAATTCAGTTGTGAGGAAAGGCTGTAATCTCCTGCTTCAACTGAAACATTTACGTCATACATTGTTTCTGGATTTGTTGTATTCCCAACTGCAATACCGAATGGTGCAGTTGATGGAGTACCCATTGTTCCACGATTCGGACCTGAGTTACCTGTTGCAACAACTGAAATTACACCAGCAAGCATTGCGTTATTAATCGCATATGAACCTGCATCTGTTTCAGTGTTGGATCCACCACCTAATGATAGATTGATAACATCCATTTCTTGAATAACTGCTTCTTCAATGGCTGCGATAATGCCTGAAGTTGAACCACTACCGTAAGCACCGAGTACACGGTATGCATAGAGGTCCACTTTTGGTGCAATTCCTTTAATGCCAAATTCGTTATTACCAATAGCGGCAATTGTTCCTGCAACATGCGTACCGTGAGATGTATAGAACGAACTTCCGTTGGCATTAAATTCTGGCGTGCCTGCTGGACGTTCTACTGGTGATGTTTCAGAAGCATCATCATCAGCACGTTCTCCTGTGTAGGTCGAAGAATTTGGAATAAAGTTCTTTCCACCTTTATAAATTCCTGCAAAATCAGGGTGATCCGCATCGATTCCCGTATCGAGAACTGCTACTTTAATTCCTTGTCCTTCAAATCCTTCATCCCATAGTGGTTCAATACCTAAGAATGAGTTACTTGTATTCATAGCCATATCGACTTGTCCATTTGCTGTGACTGAGTTGTCTTCAAATGCATGAACTTCAGCATCTGGCTCAACTAGTGTGACGCCTTGAATTTCTAACAACCTTTTGAGGTCATCCGCTTTAACTTTAGCAGCGAAACCGTTTAAGACAGTATCATAACTAAAGCTCTCTTTAAAAGTAATTTCATTTGCTTTCATTGCTTTTTTCAGTTCATTTTGTTGTCTTGATACGTTTGCTTTTACTGATTTTTCATCAGCTGCAGAAAATTTCTCTCCAGCTACTTCCTTAATACCTTTTTCAAGTGCTACAGGTTTTTCAGAAAGATGGATGATTACATCCACTTCTTGCTTCCCTTTTAATTCTTCAAGATCCTTATGTAATCTTGGAGCTTTTTCAGTCAATCGTAGCTGTTCTGCGATTGCCAGTTTCTGTTGTAGAACGCTTTCATTTTGCTTGTTCGCTTTAAATGGTTCTGTTTTTGCTGCTGACACGGATGAAATCGGTGTAAACAACGAAAGAACCATGACGAATGCTAGCAAAGTACTAAAATACTTTTTGAAATTACTTCTCATCATCTCTTAATCCCCTTTTTCTTTTTTTCATTAGTAGTAATTATGCAACAATAGTATCATAACATAAGACTATTTTTAATTAATAGAATAAGCTACAATAATTACCAAAATTAGAAAAATGAGTCTTAATACTCCTTATTTTTGCCACTCTTCAATTTAATTAGTTCAATAGTCACACTTACAAGCTATACAAGATCTTTACCTTGTTTATATCACCTTTTTCTTCGGTAAATATTGTCAAACTATATTTCTTACTTGTCCATAAAAAATAGCCCAATTTCCATTGAGGAAATTGGACCCTAATCATTTATCTATTATTAATCAATCAGTCTTTCTAACTCGTTGTATACTTCTGCATTCACTGCATTTTCTCCACCGAAGACTGTTAGGCTTTGAATTTCTTGTTCAGTTATATAGCTTGAAACAACTTCTGGAACAACCGCATGTACTAGGAATACTGCGCTATTTGTATCTGCCGCTAATACTGCACCAGTTAATGCATCTGCGTAATCTGTTCCTGTTGCTACATAATGATGGTCGTTATCGACACCGTAATGTGTTGCGATTAAAGTGTTTGTTTCGTAACGATCTGCACCGCCTAAACGATTCGCACTTGGAAGCTCACTTTCTACTTCTTCTGATACGACTGCAGTTCCACCTACTACAATTGTACTTGTCGTACCAAGTTTTTCAAGAGCCGCCGCCGTTTCAGCAGGAATTGAATCCTTTTGCGTCAACAAGATTGGCGTTCCTGCTTTTGCTGCATGCGATGCAACAGATAATGCGTCTGGGAAGTTCAAGCCATTTGCAATGACAACTTCGTCAGCCCCATTAGGTGCAATCAATTCTGCAATTGCTACAGCTGTTGCAAATCTAGTATCTCCACCAGCACGAGTTACTGCAATGTTTGCATTTACGAGCTCATTTTGAACTGTTTGACTAACAGCTGCTGTTCCACCAAGAACGATTGCTTCTGTTGCACCTAGTCGTTCAATTTCTGCAAGTAAATCATCAGATAATTCATCAGTTAATGTTAAAAGAATTGGCGCTTCCAATGCATGTGCTAATGGAACACCCGCTAGTGCATCCGCAAAGTCATTTCCACGAGCAATGACTACTGTTTCAGCAGATTCCCAGCCTTCCGCACTAATTTCAAGTGCTGTTTGATAGCGATCCAAACCTGAAATTCTAGTAAGCTTTTCAGGATTTTCTGGTTCCCCAGGTTCTTCTGGCGCTTCATAAGAAACTACGAATGATGCGTTGGCAGTATTTCCGGCTGCATCTTCAACGAAAATCGAAACTTCGTTATTACCGTCTTGAAGTCCAGTTACATCAAATGCGAAAGTGCCATCTTGCTCAAGCGTCACTTCACCATTTGAAACAACATCGCCAGTTTCTTCTTTTGCTTCAAAAGTTGTTGAAATCTTCGTATTTACATCATATCCAAGTTCGTTTTGTTCAAGTACTGTTTGGTACTCGATGTATTTGTCTACAAGATTACCTGTAAATTCATATGTTGAGTCCTCCGCAACATGCTCATCTTCTGAAACAACTTCAGCGGGTGTACTCTTAACAAACACAGGTCCAAGTTTAGCAGTTGTTTCCTCCACATCACCTGTTAGGTTTTCCCCTAGGAAATCCATGCTATATACACCATCAGGAATCATTTCTGGTTCATCCGCATTTAAATCCCACGGCATGTATAAACCATCAAAAGCAAGCGTATATGGTCCAGGTTCAATTTCAAAGTCAGCATAGATATAACCAATATACCCATCACCATAATCTCCACCAGTAGGATTCATATAGTCGAATGCCTCAATCCAGTGAATGCCAAAAGAGTCTTCTAGTGTTAAAGTAATTTCTGCTGAATCTGATGAACCTTCTCTATTAAAAGCTAAGTCTGTTTTATCAATTTCATAATCGATAATTCCTGCATTATTTGCAAGATCGGGATTTACTTTAACTTCTCCTCGATTTAATTCAAAATGATTCTTGAGATTTTCTGCCTTTTGTTTAATAACACGATCTTCTTGTCCACTTTGTTTTACCGACGTATTGCTGTTTGCCGAAGCAACTGGCGATAACATAGACAATACTAAAGCTGCTGATAAGATAGTCCCCAAATATTTCTTTACCTTGTTATTTTTCAATGTACATCTCTCCTTCTTCCTCTTGTTCGCGGATTATACAGAATTGCGCGACACAACAAATCTAACACAATCCGACAAAGTCATGTACATTTATTTACAATTAACCTAAAATGAACCATACATACCATAAATATTCATTAGAGACTTCTACCCAGTCTGAAATTCAAGATAAAAGACAGAGCCCGTTCTCGATTGAGAAACGGGCTCTATTTATCTAGCTATTAGTCAATTAGTCTTTCTAACTCGTTGTATACTTCTGCACTTACTGCATTTTCTCCACCGAAAATCGTCAGACGTTGAACTTCTTGTTCAGAGATGTAGCTTGATACATAATCCGGAACAATAGCATGTACTAGAAGTACTGCGCTATTCGTGTTAGCAGCTAACACTGCTCCAGTTAATGCATCTGCGTAATCTGTTCCAGTTGCTACGTACAGGTGATCGTTATCTACACCATAATGTGCTGCGATTAACGTGTTTGTTTCATAACGGTCAAGTCCACCTAGACGGTTCGCACTTGGAAGTTCGCTTGCAACTGCGTCAGAAACGACTGCAGTTCCACCGACTACAACTGTGTTTGTTGTGCCTAGAGATTCAAGTGCATCCGCTGTTTCAGCAGGTACAGAATCTTTTAGCGTTAATAGAATTGGCGTGCCAGCTTGCGCTGCATGTGATGCAACAGATAGTGCGTCTGGGAAGTTCAAGCCATTTGCAATGACTACTTCTTCAGCGCCATCTGGAGCAATCAATGCTGCAATTGCTGCTGCTGTTGCGAATCTATCGTCTCCACCAGCACGAGTAACCGCAATGTTCGCATTGACAAGCTCATTTTCAACGTTTTCACTTACAGCCGCGTTTCCGCCAAGCACGATTGCTTGAGTCGCGCCTAGACGTTCGATTTCTGCAAGGACTTCGTCTGTCAAGTCATCAGTTAACGTTAGAAGGATTGGCGCTTCATACGCATAAGCTAATGGAACACCCGCTAATGCATCAGCGAAGTCATTCCCACGAGCGATTACGACAGTTTCAGCTGATTCCCAACCTTCAGAACTGATTTCAAGTGCTGTTTCGTAGCGGTCAATTCCTGAAATACGGTTCATTTTTTCAGGTTCTACTGGTTCTTCAGGTTCTTCACCTTGTTCGTATGCAACAACAAACGTTGCTTCTGAACTGTTTCCTGCTGCGTCAACAACAGAAATTGTTACGTCGTTATTTCCTTCTACAAGCCCACTAACATCAAATGCAAAATTACCATTTTGTGAGAGTGTCACTGGACCGCTTGAAACTACGTTTCCAGCTGCATCTTTCGCTTCAAATGTAGTTGTAATTTTTGTGTTTACGTCATAGCCAAGACCATATTGTTCAAGTTCAGTTTGATAATCAATATATTTGTCTACAAGATTACCTGTAAACTCATAGTTTGATTGCTCAGAGAAATGATCTTCTGCTGAAACAATTTCAGCTGAAGTGGTCTTAACGAATAGCGGCCCATCCCAAGCGCCTACAACAGAATCTCCTTCACCCATGTTTAATGCAGTGAAGTCAACCGTGTAAATACCATCTGGAATGTCCTCGAATCCTGTTCCACCCCATGGTGCATATTCTCCCGCAATTGGAAGGTAGTAACTACCCGGTGCTAATGAAGAACCTGCGTGCAGATAGCCAATGTAGCCATCTCCGTATTCTCCACCTTCAGGATCTTGAATATCCCATAGTTCAACATAGTTTGTTGCAACTGGTGTATTCAATACGAAGTTTAGTTGACCTTCATCTTGAACACCGTCACCGTCAAACGATAAATCTGTTTCTGTTAAGTGATAATCTGATACACCCGCTGCAGTTCCTGCTGAGAAATCAACTGCAAATGGTAATGAAAGTTCTGTTGCACCATCAGTAATATGAATGTAGCCAAGAAGCTCGCTTCCTGCTGGCGCATCCGCTTGTGGTGCATTAAGTGTAACGTTTAATACTTGCTCATCTTCTAATGTAAATGTAGTTGTATCAACAGTAACTGTTGCATCACCAAATGCTTTTGTTACTTCAACTGACACATTATATTCACTAGCATTTTCAGATAGATTTTTAACTCGAATTTGTTTCGTAGAAGAAACATCTCCGTCCACTACTTCTGGATGGTGACCGAATGTTACAGTCCCTTTGATGTTTTCAACTTCATTTTGACCTGATACTACTCTATCTTCTGCATATGCAAGAGCTGCTGGGAATGTTGCCTCGAAAGGTTGAACACGTCCTGCACCTTGCTCAAATACATCATATTCATCTGTATCAAGTACTTTTGCTGTGTTTGATAATGCTACTTTAACATCAAATGCATCCCACTCTGGGTTCGCATTCATGATCAATGCTGCAACGCCTGCGATATGCGGTGTTGCCATAGACGTACCTGTGAAGCGTTCAAATGCTGTTGAATAATCTGCATCCGGCACTTCTTTTCCGTAACGTGGAACTGATGACATAATGTTTGTTCCAGGTGCGGAAACATCAGGTTTAATATCAAAATGTGGTTTTGTTGGTCCACGTGAACTTGAATCATTTACTGCATCACCAGTAGATGTCACGCTGTCAAACTCACCAAATGTAACTGTTCCAGACGCATCTCCAAGAGCCGCACGAATTGCCGCGCCATCTGTATAAGACATGTCTACTGTTGGAATGAATTCAAAGTCATCTCCAAGGAATACATCCGAGATGTCTGGTGCATTCGATCCATTTGAAGCGTTGTGTATAATTGTTGCAACTGCACCTTGCGCTTTCGCATTTGCAATTTTATCAACAAATGCAATTTCGCCACGAGAAATCAGTGCAACTTTTCCTGCTACGTCGATGCCTTCAAAGTCACCAACAGTACCAATTCCCGGAACTGGTACAAGGTCATATTCACCTGCAAGTTGTTCAGCAAGGTTTGCCCCGAATGTTGTACCCATAAAGTTCAGGTTTTTAGAAAGCTCTACACTGCCTGCTTCTACTGAAACAGTACCATTATGCATCGTTTCAGGGTTCGTTGTGTTTCCAACCGCGATACCAAGTGCTGCTGCAGCTGGTGTACCGATTGTTCCACGGTTAGGACCAGAGTTACCAGTTGCTACAACTGAAACTGTTCCTGCAAGCATTGCGTTGTTAATCGCAATTGAATCTGCTGATGTTGAATCATTTGTTCCGCCGCCAAGGGAAAGGTTGATAATATCCATTCCTTCTTCAACAGCTTTGTTAATACCAGCAATAACGCCAGCATTTGTCCCACTACCATATGCACCAAGTACACGGTATGCATATAAATCTACTTTTGGTGCGATTCCTTTAATGCCGTATTCATTTGCACCGATTGCAGCAATTGTACCTGCAACATGTGTACCATGAGATGTATAGAACGAGCTTCCGTTCGTGTTAAACTCAGGTCTATGGTCTGGACGCTCAGATGGAGTTGTTTCATATGGATCATCATCTGCACGTGGTGTTGTGTAATCATTTCCGTTATGTGGTACAAAGTTGAAGCCGCCTTTGTAAATTTCGGCAAACTCAGGGTGGTGATAGTCGATACCAGTATCTAAGACTGCGACTTTAATGCCTTCCCCTTCGTAGCCTTCATCCCAAATGTCTTCAACACCTAAGAATGAAACACTAGTATTCATTGCCAAGCCATTGTCGCTTGATGATGATGCTGATGCATCTTCATAAGCATGAACTTCTGTAACGGGCTCTACTAAAGTAACGCCATCGATTTCAAGAAGTTTGCTAATGTCATCCGCTTTAACGCTAGCAGAGAAACCATTTAATACTGTGCTATAAGAAAACCCTTCTTTATAGGAGATCTTATTTGCAGTCATTTCTTTTTTCAAAAATTTATGTTGTGCTTGTACTTTTGATTTTGCTGATTTTGCATCTGCACTTGTAAATTTCTTACCAGCAAGTTCTTTAATTCCCTGCTCTAGTGCAACTGGTTTTTCAGAAAGTAGAATGATAACGTCTACATTCTGTTCCCCTTTAACATTCTCCAAGTCTGTATGTAGTCTAGGAGTTTGTTCGAGCAATTGTAATTGTTCTGCAACTGCTGCTTTTTGTTGGAGTACACTTTCGCTTTGTCGTTCCGTTTTAAACGCATTTGCATTTGTCGTTGCAGATGCATACGGCACGAAAAGCGAGAGTACTAGGGCAAGTGACAAAAATGCACTTAAGAACTTGGTAATCCCGTGATTTTTTCGCAATTAACATATCCCCTTTACCTTGTTAGTTCACAAATTCTAATGAATTATGCGACAACTACAACTTATCACATTTTAGCAGAATATACCTATTTATTTGAATAGGAAATCAAAAACAAGCATTTCCCCCTAGACTCTATCATGGCCTTAATAGTTAATAGTCACAAGTTCAATTTTATTCCATCATTTTTCATAGAACTAAAGTTTCATATAATTTAGATAATAATAAGCATTAAGGATTATGATGATTTCAAATTATTTGACATCAAAAAAGTAAAGCCCTATTTCTGTCGTGAAATAGGGCTTTACTCCATAATAATTATTTATATTAACGATATTGAAGCATTCTTTTCATTTTAATATCATATATTTCAAATATTGCTGCCATGTGACAGATTTCCATTCTTCTTTTTCAGGCATATCTGTCGGCATTTTCAGAAAGACTTTTGGTGAGCCTTTGTGGATATCCCCGGTAGGCATTGGCATCGGAAATACGATTTGACCAGAGGCGAGGCCATCAGTTACGACTACACGGCCACCTTCCATGAACGGCGTTGTTAGTTCTACTGTGACTGCTCGTCCAGAAGTGTCAATGATCTTTCCACTTGCAGATTCCTGATTAGAACGACTTACCCATGTTTCACGTAAGGCTACAGCATCTTTTGCTTCGTTGATAACGATCAACGAATTGATGTTATTTCCGTAAGGGATTGTTGTTAGCGATTCAGGTGTTACAATGGCCACTTCATAATAAGCAAGTGGGTTCTTCGCTTCTTCTTTATCGATTTTCTTATAGGCATTAATGAGTTCATTGTCAGTTGTCGGTAATTGCGATACGAATACGACAAAGCCTTCTGTCAGATTATCGAGTCCAGGCCCTTGAAGAATAACACGGTCCCCTTCTTCTATTGCCTGCCATTCGTTATCTTTTACAAAAGTCTTGATTACCTTTTCCGTACTATATATATCTACGGCTAATTTTGAGCCATGTCGCACAACATTAGAAACAATACCTGTCACCGGGCTTATGATGACTGTTTTCGATGGGTCTACCGCTAACTCTGCTTCAATAATTGTGATTTCTGTAACGACTTCTGCCAGTTGTTGTTCAGCAGATGCTTGTGCCTGCGCGTAAGAGCCTTCTTGTGTCACATCTACTGTGAAATCCACTTGAAAACCGAGCTCAATTTGCGTAGTGCCGTCAACTTCCGTTATATTCTCATCACGATTGACTGTGGACGAGCTTCCCGTTCCAGTTGATGATTGCGCGCTAGTCAAATCAGAAAGAAGTGACTCAATTTCACTTTTTTGTTGGAGAAGTGCTTGATGTTTTGTAGTTAATAGATCTCTCTCTTCATTAGAACGCTCAGTATTTAATAGTACAAGCTCATCGCCAATTTCAACTTGTTGTCCTTCTGAAACGAGCCAGTTTTCCACTTCATCTTCTTTACCAACATAGATTGTAGTCATTTCTACTGGTGATACAAATCCTTCTTTAGGCATTTCTTCTGTGAAATCACCAGCTTGTAATCTTTCAAATTCACTCACATACAAGGTTTTGCTGATGACACTATCTTTATTGAACAATAAATAGATATTAAAAGCTAAAAACGTACTAATGACAATCGAAATGATGATATTCCTTACTCGGTTCATCCGACACCACCTCCATCAAATATCTGGTCAAACAGGGTTTCAATTGGAATAATTCCGACCCCCGCCGTTAATAATGCGAGTACAAGGTGGATTCCAATCAGTGACCATAATAGTACGCTCCATTTCGAGTTATTTGTAAACGCTCGTATGAAACTAAATTGAAGTGCAATGATGAGTGCAGTCGTAATGGTTAATTGATTTAGGAACAAAATTAAATAGTTGTTTTCAAGATAAGTGGCAGCAAGTGGACCAAATGATAAAAATGAATAATTGGCCGCGGCACCTTTCACAAGGAATACAATAGAAACCAGTGCTTTTTCAACCAAAAGTAAACTTCCGACAATCAGTTGCAATGGTAATAGTTTTTTAAAAGGAATATTTGTCAATAAATGAAGTATGTATGCCATTCCCAAAAAATGAAAGGACAGATAAATGACTGACCAAATGAGTGAACCGACCAATGATGCAACCCTCGCCATTGTAAAATCTGCGGTCGTCATTGTTGCAATCAATGGTGTTAGTGATTCCGTACCCATGCCCCACCATGATCTGGCTCCATATAGTATTAAAACCGCTAAGAAAACAAAAATAATCCGTTTTCTAAATCCATGAATTGTAGAAGTTTGCAAATCATCGGCTAAGCGATTTGGGTTCGTTAGGTATTGCCTAAAAGTAAAATTGAAAAACATAACTACAATCCCTTTCCATCAATCTATCATTATATACATTACTTCTAATACTACCAAAAACTGCGTCAGTTGTAACTTTTAATGCAAAAAAGTTACTTTCCTACCTTAATATACAGAGGTATTTATAGGACTTATTTCAATAATGATGTTTAAGACTGGCGAAATTTGGCGATTTTAGTAGTAAGCAGTATCAAAGTATCATTCGTAAACAAATTTCCCGGGAAATCGACAAAGGAGTGATGAAAATGAGAACAATCGAAAACTTCGAAAAGAATCCTTTTACATGGACTGATTTTATATTTGGCTTTGCAGGAATCGCAATTGTTTTATTCGTCATCCAAGCCTTTATGATTTAATGAACGCAGCGCATATAAGCAACATCAAATAAGAACACCTATCGTTTTAAATCGACAGGTGTTCTTTACTTTTTCTTATTCAAGTTTCCTACATTCCTTCCGTTAGTTCATTGAAAAGTTGTACATTATTTGTTTCTAGCGCATAGTCTATCATCCGGCATAAATTTTCATGTTCAAGACTTTCAATTAATGCTTTGGATTCATCCCGCACCTCTTCTGTAAGTTCTACTTTTAGTTCCATATCCACATCGACGTTCCCTTCCAATATGTTTTTTAAATGCATATGAAGATCCGAAATCAATAGCAATTGATAAAGTGGTAGGCGAATAAAGCGATTACCACGTTGGAACACAAACACTTCTCCGAGGTTTTCCACTTGAAGACTTTTCATATTTATCACGATTTCTTTTCCTTCAGTCGGTATAAAATGAAATAGTTCTTCCCCTTTAACGATCGAAAAGTATTGATAGGCAAATACCAGTCTTAAACGAAATTCCTCTTTCCTAGTAAAAAACGGAGTCATTCGTTGAATAGTAAGCATCATGGTTTCCTCCTAATTTAAGATTCTGATTATTACTATCATTCTATCACATTCTAACAGGAAATGTGAATTGTTTACATGATTCTATCAATTATTTTTATTCCACCTATTGCGCAAACTAGAACTAAAATATTTTAATGCTTTGTGCATCTGTGATTAAATCAAATGATTGGCAGAAGTTATTTTCCTTATTCGAATTAATATATTTACGTATTGCTGTAAAAAGCGTTATACTAGAAGGAATGCATTTTTAAGGAGTTGGTCAGATGCACATGACTGTTGAACGTGTATCCTATTTGCACGAGACCGAGTTAAATAATTATATGAACGAAATTAAACACGCACTCGCAGTCGATATACCCGAACAAGCAGCTGTGATTCAAAAAGCTGTTACGCTCGTTCGTAGCGGTTCAGTAGCATCCTATTCATATAACGCTTCAAATCTAACCGTTCAGGCAGAAGTGAATGGAAAAGATTATGAAGAAGCGGTCACTTTATCGTTTCAAACAATTAGTACTACATGTACTTGCAATAAACCTGGTTGGTGTTCACACCGTGCTGCGGTTATTTTTCATCTGTACTTGCAATTTAATTCTTTAACTGACTGGATGCATGAATGGAGGAGAATGGAAACGGAACAAATGGCACTTAAAATTACCGACCGCACTCCTGAAGCATGGAATGATGTACTTTCGAGATTGATGAATCCAATTCGAATCATTGGTTTGAATGAAAATCCAGCGGTATTCATCCATAAGTTCGATTTAATCGACCAAAAATCTCGATCTCTCTTCCCTTATGAGTATGAATGGAAACCGCTATTTGATATCTATTATCGATTACATGCACTGGAGGCTGCTTGGCCATATATTCAGTTCCACCTTGGTGGTAATGGTTCAAATTTTACTTACGGAAAATGGTACGTCAAAAACTGGTTAACTGAACAACTTGGAAAGTTATCGGATGCTGTGAAATCCATTTCCTCTAAACCGAGACTTTTTGAAACTGATCCATTTCATGACCAAATAAAATTACTCGTACGAAACTTTGCCTTAAACTACGAAGGTCTTTTTGATCATCGTTTTCATGTTTACCAAATGTTTTGGAAACAATTGTTTACCGATAAATTAAATCGTGAAAAAGAACTAAAACAACTAAAGCTACAGGATTCACCGGAAACATCTATTTTTATCGCTTTCTTCTACGCATTGAATGGCCAAAGTGATCAATTGGTTGAACTCTCACACGATATTACGATTGACAGTTTCTCCAGGTGGTTACCTTTAGCCAATCTTGCTGAGCGTGAAGACAATATGGATTCTCTTTCCATTATTATGAAAGCCTTATTGCCGTTTATCGGGGATTATTTAACCCAAGAAGTTCCAGCATCAAAACGCCCAAATTTTGTACGGAAAATTGATGGTTTATTGGAAGCAGCTGATTTTCCAGAGGCTGAGCGCGAAAAAATGTTTTCTTATTACGGAGAGACTGGTGTAGATGTCTATGCTGACTTCCTAGTAGAGCGCGGCCGTTTCAGAGAATGGGGTGCATTAATGCACCGCTACCGAGTTCCTTACGAAGTAGCGGAAGCGGGTGGTTTGAATATTGCGCTAGCTGAAGACCCTGCTGCAGTGCTTCCACTTTTACACTTATATGCGACAAACTTTCTGAAAGAGCGCAATCGACAAAGTTATCGTCGTGCCGTGAGATTATTCAGGAAAATGAAAGCTGGTAGTAAAAAAAGTGGGAAACATGAATTTTGGAACCGTTATGTAGATACAGTGCGCGAAAAAAATCGCCGCCTCCGTGCACTTATGGAAGAAATGGAGAAAGGGAATTTGCACTTATGAATGAGACATTTACATTGGAGCACCTTCTCCGCATTAAAATAAAACCAATCGACGGAAACTTGTTTGTTGTTTCTGCCGAGGATACGCACGGCTATCCTGTTGATCCGGACGAATTAATCTCCTATTTGTTTTTTTATGATGAACGAACATTTTTTGGTCTTCTAACAGATGTGATTGATGACCAACTTCAATTGCGCGCTGATCAACTATTATTGTCGTTTCCTGAATCGCATCCATACGTTAAGTTTGAAGGCCAGTCCGATGAAGATAAACAGTTGCTTGGCGTAATTCGAGAAGCTGCGGACGCTTGGCGTAATCCTAAGATTTGGAACTTTGTAGAAACAAACGATACAGGTATTCAATTGACATCAAATGAGATTTCGTTATCAGATGATGCCGTTCTAATTATCCAGTCGGCTATATATGGAAAACTCATTGATTCTAACCTTCGTCCTGATCAATTGCCTACCCTGCTCCCTCATTTACGGAAATACGGTTGGCCTGGCGAATCTATATCGACAATGCCAGTACGTGTTGCTTTTCGTTTGACTGAACCTGAAGAAGGAATAGATTCAGCAGAGTGGCTTCTTGAAACCGTCGTAATTGGAGAGCGTGAACGCCACTGGACACCTGCAGTTCGAAAGAAGAATCTTCCAGTTTCCCAAGCACTTCCTGATAGATGGGCGCCACATGCTAATGAAATTGCTGAAAAACAATCAGAAATGGTTTCTTTTCTTCAATCAGTTGAAATTGAACCGAATGATCGTTTTTTATCAGTTCCTATTCATGACTCAGAAGTTCGGTTATTCATACAAGAAGATTTGCCTTTACTTCAGTCATTTAACTACACCATCATATTACCTGCTTGGTTAAAATCAATTACTGAGTCCAAAATGAAAATTCGAACGAGTGCGAGTGTTCAATCTTATAACTCGGCGACGAATCTCGACGAAGTGCTTTCTTTCGATTGGAATTTTGCGCTCGGCGGACAAGAAATTGGACGCGATGCTTTCCAGAAACTTGTCGAAGAAAATCGCGAATATATTCGTTCAGGTGATGAATGGTTTCACATCGATCCTTTATGGTTGAAAAAGATTAAAGATATTATGGACCGCGCAGATTCTGGTGAATGGACAGTAAAAGACCTATTGTTCCAAGATATCCCAGAAGAAATCGTTCCAATCGACAGTGAAGAGGAAGAAGATGAAGATCCACTCTTTGAATTTTCAATGCACAACTCATTAAAAAGTTATATGGAAGTATTAGCCGATAAAAAGGGACTGCCAACTGCTGGGATTTCTAAGGAATTACAAGCTGATTTGCGGCCATATCAAGAAGTTGGTTATGATTGGCTCGTATTCATGAGAGATAATCAATTCGGGGCTGTCCTTGCAGACGATATGGGTCTTGGAAAAACGATTCAACTTATCTCTTATTTGTTAAATGTTCATGCACGTCCTACTACCGAAAAACCATCACTTATTATTTGTCCAACAAGTGTGTTAGGGAACTGGCAAAAAGAAATTGAGCGTTTTGCACCCTCTCTATCCATCCATACACATTACGGTCCAACTCGTGAGAAAGATGAAGCCTTTACCGGTTTAATCTCTCAAATGCGTCCAGATGTTATTTTAACGACATATGGAACAGCATCGCAAGACGGTGAGATGCTTTCGGAGACAGAATTTACGAGTATTACGCTGGATGAAGCTCAAAATATAAAAAACATGCAAACGAAACAATCCCGAACCATTCGTAAGTTACGTGGACAACATCATATTGCGTTAACGGGTACGCCAATTGAAAATAGATTATCCGAGTTGTGGGCAATTTTTGATTTTATCCATAAAGGCTATTTCGGAAACTTCCGGACATTTACGGATAATTATATTGTTCCGATTGAAAGAGATGATTCGGAACGTGTGAAACAAAAGCTGCGTGCAAAAATTCAACCGTTCTTATTGCGCCGAACGAAAAGCGATCCAGATTTACTGCTTAATCTTCCGAAAAAATTAGAGCAAAATGAATATTGTCCGTTAACGACTGAACAGGCTGCATTATATGAAAGCTTCTTAGATGAAACGAAATTTAAACTGCAAACATTGTCAGGTTTCGAGAAAAAAGGGCTCATTTTGACGATGCTGAGCCGCTTAAAGCAATTATGTAATCACCCTGCTTTGTTTTTGAAAGAACCACATGGCCCTGCTGAACAGTTGGTTGCACGTTCCGATAAATTGAGTGGAATCGTGTCAATGGCTGGAAATATTGCAGAAAACGGTGAGCAATGTATTATTTTCACTCAATACATTGGAATGGGAAAACTCATCCAACATTGCTTATCTGAACTGTATAATATCGACGTCCCGTTTTTAACGGGTAGTATGCCTAAAGGACAACGAGATACGCTTGTAGATGCATTTCAAAACGGTGAGTTTCCTGTATTCATCTTGTCGCTTAGAGCCGGTGGTACCGGGTTAAATTTAACGGCAGCTAATCATGTGATACATGCGGATCGTTGGTGGAACCCTGCAGTTGAAAATCAAGCAACAGACCGCGCATACCGAATTGGTCAAACTAAGTTCGTTCATGTGCATAAATTTGTAACCATTGGAACGATTGAAGAGAAGATTGATAAGATGCTTGCTGAAAAAGCAGCACTTTCTGCGGACCTCATTCAATCTAGTCAATGGCTGACTGAGCTCTCTGACCGAGAACTTGATGATTTGTTGTCATTTGGTTAAGAGACGTTCGTTCTATAAATTTGAATCCCAGTGAAGTGAAAAATCTTCTCTGGGATTTTTCATGTTATTTTTTGTGTGAACGGTACATGGCTCAATAACTCAATGTATTTAGTCTCTTCTTCAAACTTTTTTAAGCGCTCATTTAGGTGTGCAACGATACGTATTAGTTCACTAATTTGGAGTTCCATTCGGATAACTTCTTTCTCAAGCTTTGTCATTTCCAAGTTAACATCCCCTTTTTCAGTATCCCACGATATGGGTACCTGAAGGATAGCAGTCATCATCCAAGTACCTGAGCGTGGTTTTTAATTAGCGTTCCATCGAAATGGATTAAGTTTCTCTCCGTATGTTTCCTCACATAAAGATTGGCCACTTCCCCAAATGGCCTTAAGTATTCCTTTCTTTCCTTCACAGCTATTTCATTAAATTGTAGTTTCAGCTCCGGATTGTAGCCCAGTCTACCCTCTCCTTTTACATAATCGGTAGTTCTTTGCTTTCTTCTGCTGGTAATTCAAAATGAACTGATTCTGAATCCGCTATTTCAGCGTTGTGATTCGACACTGTAGCGTTTGCGTATAAATCTTCGTTTGTTCTGTTTTTGGTAGATAGAAATCGTACTTCATCTCCGATTACTTCTGTCACGAATACACGGCTCCCGCCTTCTTTTTCATATGTTCTGGATTGGATCCGACCAGTGACGCCAATTAATGAGCCTTTTCCACAATGTTTTGCCGTGTTTTCAGCAAGTCGTCCCCACAATGAACACAAGATGAAATCAGTTTCAACTTCTCCTCTCGTATTTTTATAGTTTCGATTGACTGCGACAATAATACTCGTTTGCACCCGATCTTTTGTAATTCTCCGCAAGATAGGATCTTTCGTTATACGCCCTACAAGTGCTACTTGATTCAATGAACAACCTCCTTTCTTTTTAAGTAAATTTATCATACGACGGCGCTAACTCTTTTGGCAAAGCGAGATATTTGAATTTTGGATTAGTTTAAGAGGTGGTTATTATGTTTTCAACGATTCATTTATGTTAAGTTTGTTACAAGAAACCAAAGAATCCGTCAGTTTTTTACATGATTCTTATTCCCTGAAAATTTAATCTTCCTATGTTTTCAAGAAATTTTCAGCGTTGAAAAGTAGCCCAGATGTTAAATGCTTCTTTGGAGATTCTAAATCTCTATTTTCACATCAAGAAGTTATGGTATAATCAAAGCAAATTGGAAGGGGTGGCCATGATGAAATCATTTAAAATGTTAAGTGTTGGAATTTTACACGATGAACAGATTCTTGATTTCCCACTGATTGACGGCATTATTATTAACCAAGAAAACAGCCACCATATGTGGATCCTTGAAATGTTTATCGATGAAAAACATAAAGATTTCTTTGAATCCTTTCTCGGACAAGATCATTTATTGGAAGCAAAGGTTGTTATTTCCTATCCAGAAAACGAGCCAGCTGCTTTCCGTGTTGCTGTGGATGCGGTTAAGCAAATCGGGAATAATATTTCTGTTTTGTTGAAAGGTAGATTAAAACGAGCTCGAACGCAATATGCTGAGCATTTGTTAGAGGAATTGATATTTGAAGGTTTAGAAGGAGAAACATTGTTACAACGGTTTGAGTCCGATATGCGGTCACGTCCACGGTTAAAGCGGGATAATTCGGAAGAGTGATTGGTCTTACTGCTCTTTTTTGATGTCTTGATCTAATATCGTTCTTTTATGACAAAACACCGCCTCATCAAGCTAGGAGGCGGTGTTTACAGCTTGCGGTTAGCGGTTGTTTCCATTCCCGTCCATTTCGTCATCGATAATTGTGTCGTTTGGTGCAGTTCCTCCGTTATTGTTGCCGTTGTCCCCGTTGATGAAATTATTATTTCCACCATTACCGTTTTGACCATCGTCGATCCCGTCAAGATCCGTTCCGCCACGATTATTATCGTCGACATTAGGCGTCCAGTTTCTATCACGATCTTGCACATCTTCCATCGGTGTTTCGTTATTATTAGGAACTGCATCATTATTTCCGTCCATACAACCACCTAATACAAGTCCCGATAGTAGAAAAAGCGGTATCGTTTTTTTCAACATGAAAAGATTCCCTCCTTTCCACAAGCCGTTTACCACACTTTCTGCATGGTCTACTGTAGGTTGTACGAAATGAAGGGAACTATCCATTATTTTTATAAAATTATTAAATTAATGTTGTATGCAATGGGAACTTTAAATCATACTACTTATTCTACGACTGGGCCAAGCGCTAGCGTGATATCCGCCTCACATGCGACTTCCCCGTCAACGGATGCAACGGCTTTCGCCTTTACAATCGTGCCGCGAACCCTTGTTACTTCAAATTCTAGACGCAGCGTATCACCTGGTGTTACTTGTTTTTTAAAACGACAGTTGTCGACGCCAGCAAAAAATCCGATACGCCCTTTATTCTCTTCTTGCTTCAATAAAGCCACTGCACCTACTTGAGCAAGTGCTTCAACGATAAGAACCCCCGGCATTACTGGATATCCAGGGAAATGTCCATTAAAAAACTCTTCATTTATCGTAACATTTTTAATCCCAACTGCACGCTTTCCTTCTTCGAGTTCTAAAATTCTATCGACCATTAACATTGGATATCGGTGTGGCAAAATCTCTTGAATTTGTTGTGCTGTTAGCATGTGACTCCTCCTGCAAAATTATTTATACAAAACTTATTCTTTACCTTTTATAATATCAAAAATATGTACCCAGGTTTCTTTTTTTAATACGTCCTCTGGATTACCGTCGCCAATATAACTATATCCGATACGCAATCCAATAACGGTCACTATACCTATTAGTAAAATGATCAAAATAAGACGAAGCCAAATTGGGATCATACGAATTTGTACCCAAAATGTCTTTTTAGGGACATCAGTTTTATCAAGATTAGCTTTTTTCTGTTCTCTTCTTGATAATATTTCAACGTCAGGATTGTCAGTTGACGCTCCTTTTCTTTTTGAACTTCGAAACTTTAAATTGTTCATATTCAGTACTCCCTATACAAGCGATTCGGGTGTAGGAATACACCCAAAACGAATTTTATGTAGAATTAAACCCTACTCGATCTTTTTTGAATATTTTCAAGTAAAATTCCAGTTCCTTTTGCAACACAGTCAAGCGGACTTTCGGAAACAAATACAGGTACTTTCAATTCTTCTGCTAGTAATTGATCTATTCCATTAATCAGTGCCCCACCGCCCGTTAAAAACACACCGCGGTCGATTATATCAGCTGAAAGTTCAGGCGGTGTTCTTTCTAGGACATTTTTTGCAGCTTGGACAATTAGAGACATAGACTCTTTCATTGCTTTTCTAATTTCTTCTGACTCAATTGTAATGGTACGAGGAAGTCCAGAAACCATGTCTCGGCCACGAATGTCCATCTTTTCATTCCGCAATCCTGGGAAAACAGTGCCAATATCAAATTTAATCGATTCAGATGTACGCAGTCCAATAAGTAATTTATATTGACTTTTAATATATTGAATGATGTCGTTGTCTAGCGTGTCGCCTGCAATATTAATCGATTCAGACGTCACAATGTCACCCATCGATAAAACAGCAACATCTGTGGTTCCACCACCAATATCAATTACCATGTTACCGCTTGGTTGAAAAATATCCATCCCTGCACCAATTGCAGCAACTTTTGGTTCTTCTTCTAAATAGATTTTCTTTCCACCAGATTTTTCTGCTGCTTCACGAATCGCTTTTTGTTCAACACTCGTAATATTCGTAGGGCAGCAGACAAGAATTCTAGGTTTCGTGAAAAATCCTTTCACATTCAGTTTATCGATGAAATGCCGGAGCATAGCTTCTGTCACGTCAAAATCCGCGATGACACCGTCTTTTAAAGGGCGAATCACTGTAATATTTCCTGGTGTTCTCCCGACCATTTTCCATGCTTCTTCTCCAACAGCAAGCACTTTATTATTTTTCTTATCTATTGCAACTACTGATGGTTCGTTTAAGACAATCCCTTTTCCCTTGACGTGAATTAGGACGTTAGCTGTACCTAAGTCGATCCCAATATCTTTAGCAAACATTGTTTCAGCTTCCCCTTCCAACTGTTTCGTGTCATCTCTATTTTTGCACACTCTTATCTGGTAATTTTACCATAGTGACACAAAAATGAACATACTTAAGGACCAATATCTTACAATAGAGAAAACATTAATTTCAAACTATAAAAAAGCGGTGCCATGAACAAATTCGGCTCCGCTCTTTGCTTATTACTTGCTCATTTTTTTTGCTTCATTCATCCACTTTAGTCTAGTCGCCTCACCGCCTCTTAAATGTCTGACAGATTTATGATAGGCAAGTATTTTTGCAACTTCTTCTGCCAATCCAACATCAATATTCGGTAATCGTTCAGTCAGATCTTTGTGAACAGTACTTTTGGAATAACCTGTAACTTTTGCTAATTCTCGCACGGTAACCTCAGTTTCCAGCAATAACTCCCCGAGGCGCACGCATCGCCTCCGTATTTGCTCGTGCACGCCCTCTTCCTTTCCTATCGACTCCGAATCTTGTCTTACTGTATGCGATAGATGATGGTGTTATGCGCGTGTTTGGCTTAGGAAGGCTTGGTTTACCGCTGTTTACATATACTTTTTGTATAAATATTTTTTGAAAAATAAAAAAACCACCCCAAAGAGTGGCTTTTGGATAAGACTGCAATGAACCGTTGTGTTTTAAAATGCTAGATATTTCCCAGGGTTAACCGGTTCATCATTAAGATAAACTTCAAAAAGTAGATGCACACCTGCTGCCGGGTTCCATTCGTTTTGTGTTGTCGTTGCGAGAGACTCACCCTGAGTGACCTCGTCGCCTTCTTTCACTAGAACCCCTGTGAGTGAACTGTACACCGTCTTCATGCCATCTGCGTGCTTCAGGACGATTTCATCACCACTGAAGACATCTGAAATGACTTCTTCTACTACACCACTCATGGATGCGAGCACCTCGAACGGTTTACCTTCTATCGAAATAGAAACCCCGGTATTCGTCTCGTAAGTCTGATTAAAGACAAGCAGTGCACTTTCTCGCATAGATTCGTCGGCTTCCATGTCATAGTAATCTTGTAAAATCGCTACGTCTTCGCGGAATTCCTCAGAAAAAGGATATTTGAGAGATTCCTTCGAAGCATTTACATCGACTACTAATTCGCCATTATCCGGATTTGAAGCAGTATCTGTTACAGCCGGGGTATCTTTAATAAATGCCGTATAACCCCAGATCATCCCTACAAATACAATTGCGATACCCGAATAGATTGTCGGCCAAAACCAACTTTTTGTTTGTTTACGCTTATTCTTTTGAGAAGGAGATTTCGTTTTTTCCTCTCGCATAATCATCACCTCACTTGCTATTGTTTGCAAGTTAAGGTGTTTTTAAACATACATTCTCAAGGTTCAGCAAATTTTTTATTGATGTGCCAGTATAATAGTGTTGAACAATTTGTTCGGCCGTCCAACCGTCCGCCGCAAATGCCTCCGCACCGTACTGACTCATTCCAACACCATGCCCATATCCAAGCGTCTTTATAATCACAATTTCATTCGTCACATCAAATGCAATATCAAAATCCGTTGACCGAAGTCCTAGGATTTCACGTATTTCACGACCATTGGACTCAAATCCCGACGTTGCTACACGTTGAACACGTCCCGTTTCATTTCGAATTAGCTGTAGCGATTTGAACATTTCCGCATTCCATTCTATGCCAAATGCTGCGTTCCACTTCTCTATCGGCAATTCAGTTTTCACTTCAAATGTCGGCGCCACCTTAACATCCCCTTCACTTTCAACGCTTTGTAAGTAAGGAACGTCGTTGCCACTATAGTTTTGGGCAGCCTCGGTTTGACCATTTGATGTTGAAAAAAACATGGCTGAGATTAATGCTTCGTCGTACATCAATACATCACCAGTTGTTTCTTCAACAACTTTGGTTAGCTTCTTTTCATTTTCTTTGAACTCTTTTCCCCATTGCTTCTTTCGTTCTTCTTTTGTTTTATATACTTGTGCTGATACATCACGAGCAATCGGATTTTCTCCGTAATTCGTTGTCTGTAGTGCATATGTCCTTGCTGCAATAGATTGGGCTTTTAAGGCCTCGATTTGAAAATCTATTGGCATCTCACCTGCGACAACTCCTTTTACGTATTCCTCAAGCGCTAATGGCTCGTCCACACCTACCACTTTTATATCGATCGGACAAGATTGCTCTATTTCCTCCTCCTTCTTCGGCTCCGCGCTTGGTCCTCTAAGAAATATTACTGGGATTAAAAACATGGCGATGAGTAATAATAGTGAACTAGCCCATAGTATTTTCATAGTCAATTATATGTAATCCTCCTTCTTTTATGCCTCTTCCGGAGTAAGGTGAATTGTCTATTTCACAAAATAAATGCAAAGAAGGTCATCGAAAATATTCGATGACCTTCTTTTATTTGAATACTAAAGTTGGTTAGACTAGTTCTTGTTTCTTTTGAACTTCAACCTTTTCTTCAGATGACACACGTTCAATATCAGCACCAAGTGATTCAAGTTTTTTGTCGAAGTCAACATACCCTCGGTCAAGATGCGATAGCTCTGTAACGCGCGTACGGCCATCTGCAGCTAATCCTGCAAGAATGAGCGCTGCTGCTGCCCGAAGGTCTGTAGCTGCCACCTCAGCGCCCTGTAGATCTGAAGGACCTTCTAAGATAACTGATTTCCCCTCAATTTTAACTGTAGCGTTCATGCGTCTGAATTCTTCTACGTGCATAAAACGATTTTCAAAAACTGTTTCTGTAATAACACCCGTCCCAGTTGCAGTAAGCATTAACGCCATCATTTGCGATTGCATATCTGTTGGAAAACCAGGATGTGGCATTGTTTTTAAGTTGACGGATTTAAGTGGGTACTCCGCGTAAACACGAATTCCCTCATCCAATTCGATGATCTTAACACCCATTTCACCCATTTTTGAAATAAGCGCAGCATTATGCTCTGGAACAGCATTTTCGATAATTACGTCTCCTCCAGTAATTGCAGCTGCTACCATAAATGTACCTGTTTCGATACGATCTGGAATAATGTGATGTGTTGTTCCGTATAATTTCGATACGCCTTCGATTCGAATCATATCGGTACCAGCACCAACTACTTTTCCGCCCATTTCGTTAATGAAATTTGCTAAGTTTACAATTTCTGGTTCTTTAGCAGCGTTTTCAATGACCGTCGTACCTTCTGCAAGTGCTGCGGCAGTCATAATATTTTCTGTTGCTCCGACGCTTGGAAAGTCGAGATAAATTTTCGCACCTTTTAATCCTTGTTCTGCTTTCGCTTCAACATAACCATGACCAAATGAAATCTCAGCACCCATTGCTTCGAATCCTTTTAAATGTTGATCAATTGGACGTGATCCAATTGCGCAACCACCTGGTAATGCTACACGTGCAAAACCATTTCGAGCTAGAATTGGGCCCATGACAAGGATTGAAGCTCTCATTTTTCGAACATATTCAAATTGGGCTTCACTAGACAACGTCCCTGATGAATCAATGATTACTTCATTTCTTTCTGGCGCCGCATCAACTTTTGCCTCAAGGCTTTTTAATACTGCACTTATTGTTCCTACATCAGAAAGATTTGGAACGTCTTTTATGACGTTTACACCTTCTGATGCGAGCAATGCAGCCGCTAAAACTGGTAGAACGGCATTTTTTGCTCCTTCAACACGGACACTTCCTTTTAAAACGCGTCCTCCATTTATAATAATCTGATCCATAATTAGTCCCTCCGACTTTAAAATGTGCTTTATAAAAACATTCATATATTTTAAGTTAAAAAATTAGCGTTTCAACAAACAAACTCCTATAAGATTACAGTGTTCCTTATAAATTTACAAGTTACGAAATAACTATCTTGATGTAATCTATCGTATGTACTCATTCATTTTTTTGTGTCACTGTAATTTAAATATAAGCTTTAGTTAACTCTGTTCGTTTAATTCCCATTGTTACTCCTCTTTAAACATCTGACAGCTTACATGCTATCGCCCCATGTACAGAAAATACTGTTTCTATTGTACATGCGGCGATAACAAGTACCAATTATTATTTTTCGAGAAATTGTCGATTGTTATCGGAACATTGTAGGAATTCTCCCTGACCAATAGGATATCTCAAGAAAGAAATTTGATACAGAAGATCCAATCATTATACTCAAAAATATAAATAAAATTTGCGCTTGAAATACTTTGTTTTTCCGTATAATTTTTTCTGGCATGATTGATTGAAGTGCATAAAAAGAAACGCCTATAAAAAATATATGAGAAACAATTGCAAGTAATGGTTGGAAACCGAACATGCCATCCATAAGCTTGACTCCTTCCATTATTCAAAGAAAAGGACAGAAGAAACTACTTCCTCTGTCCCAAATTCATCATCAATAACTAGTCATTAAAACCTGTTTTCTGAAGCGTTAATTCTGTTAATCGCACGTTTTAGCTGGAGTTCTGCACTTAAAAAGCTCGATTCATCTTTTTTAGCTTGAATCGCAACTTCAGCACGCTTTGCAGCTGCCTTTGCTCGCGCAAGGTCAATCGTTGCAGCTGTTTCAGCGCTTTGTGCAAGAACTGTCACAACTTCAGGACGAATTTCAATGAACCCGCCATGAACAGCAATAACTTCAGTTTCATTACCTTTTTTTATACGAAGCCCGCCGATTTGAAGCGGTGCGACTGTTGCAATATGGCCTGGAAGAATTCCCAATTCGCCTGATTCCGTCATCGCGATAATCATGTCCGCTTCAGTATCAACAACAGGGCCGTCGGGAGTGACGATATGAACTTTTACTGTCTTCATTTTTTTCCCTCCTGATCCCTTTTAATCAAATATGCCAAGGGCTTACATTTGATCCGGCAGGAATTCATTAAGCTTCTATCTCAATACCCATCGCTTTAGCTTTTTCGATAACATCTTCAATACGACCAACTAGACGGAATGCATCTTCCGGAATTTGATCATATTTACCTTCAAGGATTTCTTTAAATCCTTTAATTGTTTCTGCTACCGGAACGTAAGAACCTGGTTGTCCAGTGAACTGTTCAGCTACGTGGAAGTTTTGTGATAGGAAGAATTGGATACGACGTGCACGACCAACAACTAGTTTGTCGTCTTCGCCTAATTCATCCATACCTAGGATTGCGATAATATCTTGTAATTCAGCATAGCGTTGAAGTGTCGATTGAACTTCACGCGCTACGTTATAATGTTCTGCTCCAACAATTTCAGCACTTAGTGCACGTGAAGAAGAAGCTAATGGGTCAACCGCTGGGTAAATACCCATTTCAGAAAGTTTACGCTCAAGGTTCGTCGTCGCATCAAGGTGAGCGAACGTCGTTGCTGGAGCTGGATCCGTGTAGTCATCCGCTGGTACATAGATTGCTTGGATTGACGTTACAGAACCTTTATTTGTTGAAGTAATTCGTTCTTGTAATAGACCCATTTCCGTTGCAAGAGTTGGCTGATATCCAACTGCTGAAGGCATACGGCCAAGAAGTGCCGATACTTCAGATCCAGCTTGTGTATAACGGTAAATGTTGTCGATGAATAGAAGTACGTCCGCGCCTTGTTCGTCACGGAAATGTTCTGCCATCGTCAAACCTGTTAATGCAACACGCATACGTGCGCCAGGTGGTTCGTTCATTTGGCCGAATACCATTGCTGTATTTTTAATAACGCCAGAGTCAGTCATTTCCCAATAAAGGTCATTTCCTTCTCGTGTACGTTCTCCAACACCAGCGAATACGGAAATACCACCGTGTTCTAGTGCAATGTTGTTTATAAGTTCTTGGATTAGAACTGTCTTACCTACTCCAGCTCCACCGAATAGACCAATTTTACCACCCTTAATATACGGAGCCAGTAAGTCAACAACTTTAATGCCCGTTTCAAGAATTTCGACTTCTGTAGAAAGTTCTTCAAAAGTTGGTGCTTGACGGTGAATTGGGTCATGGCGTTCAGACGTCGGGATTTCTTCACCGAGGTCAATTGTTTCACCGAGTACGTTAAATACGCGGCCAAGTGTAACGTTTCCGACTGGAACGCTAATAGCAGATCCTTTGTCTAGTACTTCAGTTCCACGTTGAAGTCCGTCGGTAGAAGACATTGCAATTGTACGAACTGCGTCATCGCCGAGGTGAAGAGCAACTTCAAGCGTTAAAACTTCAGGCTCTGAGTTAGGACGTTGAATTGTAACTGTCAATGCGTTATAGATATCAGGCAATTGTGCGTTATCAAATTTGACGTCGACAACTGGACCCATTACTTGAAGAACATGTCCTTTGTTCATTTTGTTTCCTCCTGTCTTACTATATGCCGTTCATAATGGTAGAGGTAGTACTGGTAGGGATTAGAAAAGTGATTTTCAATGTCCCATTGCTCTAAGCGAAAAAGTCCTAGGCTCTAAGTGCAAAAAAGTCAAAAAGCCGACTTTTTCGAGCAAGAAAGTTATAGTTCAAACTTTCCTTGCCGACTTTTTCAGAGCCGGAAAATCAAAGACCGATTTTCCCTACTCCAGTGCTGCTACCCCACCAATAATCTCTGTGATTTCTTGTGTAATTGCTGCTTGTCTTGCGCGGTTAAATTGAAGTGTTAGATCATCAATTAGTTCGCCTGCGTTATCGGTTGCGCTTTGCATCGCTGTCATACTTGAAGCATGTTCACTTGCTTTACTTTCGAGTAATGCGCCAAAGATTAAGCTTTCTGCGTATTGAGGAAGCAACACTTTAAGAATTGCTTCAGCGGAAGGCTCGAATTCATAAGATGCAGTCGTTGCATCTTGGGCAATATCGGTAAGTGGGAGCACTTTCCCTTCTGTTACTTTGTTGGAAATGACGTTAATGTAATGAGTGTAATACATATAAATTTCATCATATGTACCATCCGCGAACATACCAACAGCTTTATTAGCGATTTCTTTAATTTCGGCGAATGACGGGTGGTCGGACAATCCGATTACACTGTCAATTACATTATATCCACGATTCAAGAAGTACTCCGAGCCAATTCGGCCGATTGCAAAAATCAAGACATCTTCTTTTGGCGTTTCGCGCTTTTCAATTGCTTTAGAAACTGCACGCACAATATTACTGTTATATGCTCCGCAAAGTCCGCGGTCTGCTGTGATGACAATATATGCGGTTTTCTTTACAGGTCGAGATACGAGCATTGGATGTTCTGAATCTGTTCCAGCTGCGATTGCACCAGCGACCTCTTGGATTTTATCCATGTAAGGGACGAATGCTTTTGCTTTAAGTTCGGCACGGTTAAGTTTCGAAGCAGATACCATTTGCATTGCACGTGTTATTTGACTCGTTTTCTTCGTAGATTTTATGCGGTTTTCAATATCGCGTAATGATCCCATTAGTCATTCACCACCTTTTTGTTTTGTAGTATTATCGTCTTACTCGGAAATTGCGAACTTCGTTTTGAATTCGTTGATAGCTGCTGCCATCTCTTCATCCGCTGGAAGATCTTTCGTTGTACGAATATGCTCTAAAACATTTGTGTGGTTTGATACGAGCCAAGCTGCAATTTCAGACTCGAAACGTAAAATATCTTTAACAGGAACATCATCTAGGAATCCACGTGTTAGTGCATAAAGTGCAACAACTTGGATTTCAACTGGAACTGGTTTATTAAGATCTTGCTTTAGAATTTCAACTGTACGAACTCCACGGTCAAGTTTTGCCTGAGTAGATGCATCAAGTGATGAACCAAATTGAGAGAACGCTTCTAGTTCACGGAATGAAGCTAGGTCAAGACGTAGTGTACCCGCAACTTTTTTCATTGCTTTAATTTGTGCTGAACCACCAACACGAGATACTGAAAGACCTGCGTTAATAGCAGGACGGACACCCGCGAAGAAAAGGTCAGATTGCAAGAAAATTTGTCCATCTGTAATCGAAATTACGTTTGTTGGAATATAAGCGGAGATATCTCCTGCTTGTGTTTCAACGAATGGAAGTGCAGTAATTGAACCTCCACCGAGTGAATCGTTCAACTTAGCAGCACGCTCAAGTAGACGAGAGTGAATGTAGAATACATCACCTGGGTATGCTTCACGACCTGGTGGACGACGAAGTAGTAGAGAAAGTTCACGGTACGCTGCTGCTTGTTTAGATAAGTCATCATAAACAATTAGTACATGCTTTCCTTCAAACATGAATTCCTCTGCCATCGTGATTCCTGCATATGGTGCAAGGTAAAGTAATGGAGCTGGCTCTGAAGCCGAAGCCGTTACTACGATTGTGTAATCAAGTGCACCGTTTTTACGTAGTGTTTCAACAACACCACGAACTGTTGATTCTTTTTGTCCAATTGCTACATATATACAAATCATATCTTGGTCAGCTTGGTTTAAAATCGTGTCAATCGCAACAGTTGTTTTACCTGTTTGACGGTCTCCGATAATTAACTCACGCTGTCCACGACCGATTGGTACAAGTGCATCAATTGCTTTGATACCTGTTTGAAGTGGTTCATGAACTGATTTACGCGCCATGACACCTTGTGCCGGGCTTTCGATTGGACGTGTTTTAGTAGTTGCGATCGGACCTAGTCCATCTACAGGTAAACCTAGTGGGTTTACAACACGACCGATTAGTTCTTTACCAACTGGTACTTCCATAATACGGCCTGTACGACGTACTTCATCGCCTTCTTTAATGTCTGTGTATGGTCCAAGGATAACGATACCTACGTTATTCGCTTCCAAGTTTTGCGCCATACCCATGACACCAGTAGAGAACTCAAGTAGTTCTCCAGCCATGACGTCGTTGAGGCCATGAGCACGTGCGATACCGTCACCGATTGAGATAACTGTACCAACGTCACTTACTTCCATCTCAGATTGATAATTTTCAATCTGCTGTTTTATGAGAACGCTGATTTCTTCAGCTTTGATGCTCATGTATGTCACCCCTTAAATTTCAAATTTATGATCCAGTCAACATATCGCGTTGCAGACGCTCTAGTTTATTCGCTAGGCTGCTGTCAAAGATACGATTTCCAATTTGGAGACGAATGCCTCCGATTAGTGAAGGATCAATGATGTTGTTAATACGCAATGATTGTTTTCCGACTTTTCTAGCGAAAACGGAAGAAATCGCTGCACTTTCCTTGTCAGTTAACGGACGTGTTGAATAAACATCAGCATCCGCAATACCTGCTGCATTATTTACAAACTCTACAAATTCATCAACAAAGTCTATGAATTCGTTTAAACGTTGCTTTTCAAGCAAGACGAAAATCCCATCTTGAACAATCGAGTTTGCGCCTACTAACAGCGTTGCTATAATTTCCTTCTTTTTTGCTAACGGGAATCTTGGGTTATCTAGTAACTCGCTAATTCTCGGATTCGCAAGGAACGCTTTTTGAATTTCAAGAAGATCTTCTTGAACGCTAGAAGTTTGTCCCTTTTCAACTGATAATTCATATAATGCTTGGGCATAACGATTAGCTACAATGGATTTACTCACTGTGCATCGCCTGCCTTCGCAATCGTCTCTTCAATTAATGCGCGGTTATCTTCTTCGGAAATTTCTTTCCCAAGTACTTTAGACGCTGCAAGAACAGAGAGTGATACGAATTCTTCTCGAACTGCCGCAACAGCTCTTTCTTTTTCAGATGCAATTTCGAGTGCTGCTTCTTCTTTCAAGCGAGCAACTTCGTTTCTTGCTGCAATAATAATGTCTTCACGTTGCGCTTCACCCTGTTCACGGGCATTTTCAACAATCGCCTTAGCGTCATTGCGTGCCTCTTTCAACAGATCACGCTGCTCTTCAAGAAGACTGTGTGATTCAAGACGACTTTTTTCAGCCGCTTCAATTTCAGTTGCAATCAATTCGGCACGTTGATCCATGATGCCCATAAGTGGACCCCACGCAAACTTCTTAAGTAGAAGCATGAGAAGTAGGAACATTGTTACCGTTGCAATAATATCTCCAAGGTTAAGACCGTTTGGGTCATTTAATTTCTGCAAAAATCCTGCATCAGCTGTCGTGTCAGCCAATAGGACGAAGGTATCAAAAAACACGATTGTTTCACTCCCTTCAAGAGCACTTGTCTCTTTGAATATGGACTTTACGATCCAATTTTATCATTCATTATTCATTTACATAAAGGAATGGCGAAGGTAATTAAGTCTATCTTCGCCATTGTAACCCGTGCTTATAATTATTGGTTCATTACGATAAACGCGATAACTGTTGCGAAAATCGGAACAACTTCAACAAGTGCTACCCCAACAAACATGTTTGTTTGAAGAACTCCACGTGCTTCTGGTTGACGTGCGATACCTTCTTGTGTCTTTGAAACAACCATACCTGCACCTATACCTGCTCCAAGTGCTCCTAAACCAATTGCGATTGCTGCTGCTAATAGACCAACTGAACCTACCATAGTATATTTCCTCCTAAGATTTCCTGTTTTTTTGATGTTTCTGGAAAGAGTCAATCGACCCTAACCACTTAAGCTATATGTTTACTAGTCCGTTCTAACTTTGTTAGACATATAGACCATTGTTAACATAACGAAGATAAACGACTGAATTCCACCAACGAAGATGGAGAAGCCCATCCATGCGACTGAAGGAACAATTGCTCCTATAAATCCAAACACACTAGATGTTGCAAGTCCTGCGAGTAATGCGATAAGAACCTCACCTGCATAAATATTACCATATAGACGAAGACCGAGTGTCATCGACGCGGCAACCTCACCAATGAGGTTAAGTGGCAATAAAAACCCAAGTGGTTTTAAATAGTCATTACCGTATCCTTTAGCACCTTTTGCTTTCAAACCGTAATATTGTGTTAACACAATTACCATTACTGCGAGTGTCATTGTAATCATTGGATCAGCGGTTGGTGATTTCCACCATAGTTCACCTTTCCAAACACCAGCAAATGGTAATCCAATTACGTTTGCTACAAATAGGAATAGAATAAGTGTAATTCCTAACACATGAAAACGTCCTCCGGTTTTCCAATCCATATTGCTCTTAATAATTCCTTTGACGAAATCCATGATCCATTCAAAGAAATTTTGCATTCCCGTCGGCTTAAGTTGTAATTTACGTGTTGCGAGAATTGCAATTAAGAATACAATTACACATGTTATGAAGATCATCACAACGTTCGATAAATTAAATCGTAGTGTTATCCCGAAGAGTTCAGCTGTTGCTAACGGATTTCCATGGTCCATGTTTCGTTCACCTCCCTTATTCATTCGGAATGAAGCCTCAAGTTCAAAGCTTTACTGATGTCGTACGTGGTAAATGATCCTTTCTCCTAATAATAGGACGTACGGTATTGCGAATCCAATAACCGCACTGATCAGGTCGAACTTTTCAGGCATTGCAGTTGCAATTGCCGCTACCGCAATACCAGATGCGAAACGCATCGCAGTCCCAAGTGAAATCCGCTTTTTCCCCTCCGCAATGGCTCGTTCATATTGTTCATATCTGCGGACGAGTATCCAAAAATTATACAACCCAAACAAGGAACCTAGAATAAGTCCTGCGAATATGGTTTGCCATTCAGTAATCACCCATCCAAGTATGAAAAAAGCTAGCAAAAAGAACAGTGCTTTCCTCTGTCTTTTATGGATCTCCTGCAATGTTTGCATATCTCATTAGTCTCCTGTTTTGTTTGACGATTTTTGGATTTAGCGCTTAGAATTGCGGGGGTGGTTCCCGTTTCGCTGTCCTGCCTTTAACCGGCGTAGACTCCGAAAAAGTTGGAACCTATTAAAGTTGCGAGTGAACTGCCATGTCCCCACATCTACGAATGATGGGTGTGCACATTCAAAGTACGGTGAAAAGATGATAGATTT
This sequence comes from Sporosarcina sp. Y1009, assembly GCF_057669865.1. Lineage (NCBI taxonomy): Bacteria > Bacillati > Bacillota > Bacilli > Caryophanales > Caryophanaceae > Sporosarcina > Sporosarcina sp. Y1009. The sequence goes on from NZ_JBYHFO010000009.1 coordinate 59,065, forward strand.
TGCTTTCATATTACCATTAAAACAGTTTCCTATGTATGCAATTCCTATCATTCTTACCCTTAGTAATCATACAGTAGCCCAAAAATGATGTCAATTGATTCCCTTGATTATTTCAGTGCATTATACACATTGTCAAACAAACGACAAATTTAAAAATTAATACAGTGAGTGTAACCTTTAACTTACATTTTCATACATTTTAATCTATCCTTTGGAAGCGGACTTAACAGATTACTCGTTTTTTAAATTTGGGTAGTTGGTAGAGTTTAAGTTTTTTTGAGATTTTCAGGTTGATTGATGAAGATTGCTTATTTTTTGGGGTGTTTTTTCGGATTTAAAGGGAGTGTGATGCGTACTTTTGGGAAAACGTTGCGTTCTACCAAAAATGTGCGTTCATGGATGAAGCGCTCCGATTTGGGTAGTCGGATAGTCCTGTTTTGCGGATATGTTTGTAAAAAGCGCGGATATCTCAAGGATAGTGTCGTATAAATTGGCTGATGTGTCAGATATCTGGGCTTCAACGTCGGATATCCGTGAGAAACTTACGGATATATTCAAGCATAGTTCATTTGCTAGCGAAATCATGATGTTTCCATAGACTTCTCCTATCTAAGTACACCGTTAGATTAGGTATTCATTAAAAAAAGACAACTTCCTTGATTGTTTCAAGGAAGTTGTCTGTTTAAGTACGTTTTTAGTGCCGTGACGATTCGTTCGGAGGCGTGGCCGTCGCCGTATGGGTTTGAGGCTTTGGCCATTTTATTGTATTCCTCTTGGTTTGACAATAATTCGTCTGTCAGCGTAAAGATGTCGTCTTCGTTTGTGCCTGCAAGTTTTAAGGTGCCAGCTTCAATACCTTCTGGTCGTTCTGTTGTGTCACGTAACACAATGACTGGCTTTCCGAGTGAAGGTGCTTCTTCTTGAATGCCACCCGAGTCGGTTAGAATGAGATGTGCAGCTGCCGCGAAGTTATGAAAATCGATGACTTCGAGCGGTTGTATTAAGTGGACTCGTGGATTGTCACCCAGTATTTCATCTGCAATTTCGCGGACGACTGGATTTAAATGCACTGGGTAGACAACTTGAATGTCTTTATGCTTTTCGAGTAAACGATTGATTGCCCGGAACATGCCTCTCATCGGCTCGCCAAGATTTTCCCTACGATGGGCTGTCAATAAGACGAGTTTATCTCCCTCAAGGCTATCTAAAATTGGATGCGAATAATTTTCGCGCACTGTTGTTTTCAGCGCATCAATTGACGTATTTCCTGTGATGAAGATTTGATCTTCTGGTTTTCCTTCAGCTAACAAGTTTTCTGCTGCTTTATTGGTTGGTGAAAAATGTAAATCTGCTAGCACACTTGTTAGTTGACGGTTCATCTCTTCTGGGTACGGGGATTGCTTATTCCAAGTACGCAGTCCTGCTTCGACATGACCAACTGGAATTTGATTGTAAAATGCTGCCAAACTGCCGATAAAAGTTGTTGATGTGTCCCCGTGGACTAAGACGATATCAGGTTTCGCCTCTTTCATAATTGCATCGAGCCCTTCTAGCCCTCTTGTTGCAACATCGATAAGCGACTGACGGTTCTTCATGATATTTAAATCATAGTCCGGGATGATCTTGAACGTTTCTAGTACTTGATCGAGCATTTCACGGTGTTGAGCCGTAACCGTAACGATGGATTCAATATCTTCATGATGTTTTTCAAGTTCTAATACGAGGGGAGCCATTTTAATCGCCTCAGGCCGTGTTCCGAAAATGGTCATCACTTTCCATCTCTTGTTCACTTCACTACCCCCATTTGTATTATTTTGTTCCAAATAGGCGATCGCCTGCATCACCAAGACCAGGAACGATATAACCGTGTTCGTCTAGTTTTTCATCAAGTGCTGCGATGTAAATATCAACGTCAGGATGTGCTTCAGTCATTGCTTTTACGCCTTCAGGTGCAGCAATTAGACACATAAAACGAATTTTTTTTGCGCCGCGTTTTTTGAGTGAGTTGACAGCTTCAATTGCAGATCCGCCAGTAGCTAGCATTGGATCGACCAGGATTAGATCACGTTCTGAGATGTCAGAAGGAAGTTTCACATAGTATTCAACAGGAAGAAGTGTTTCCGGATCACGGTAAAGTCCGATATGTCCGACTTTCGCCGCTGGGATTAAATTCAAAACTCCTTCTACCATACCAAGGCCTGCTCGTAAGATAGGAACAATTCCTAATTTTTTCCCTGCTAACACGTTTGACATGCCTTTTTGAACTGGTGTTTCAATTTCTTTCTCAGTCAATGGTAAATCACGAGTGATTTCATAAGCCATTAGTGTTGCAACTTCATCTACAAGCTCACGAAACTCTTTTGTTCCCGTATTTATATCTCTTATATACGTCAATTTGTGTTGAATTAATGGATGATCTAAAATATGTACTTTTGGCATTTGTATTCGCTCCTTTTAAAATATCCAATTTAGTATAACAGAATTGAGTATAACCTTACACATATGTATCAAAACTACGAGCTATTTTTATCGTGTGATTAAAAACATTTAGTAGCTAGTAAGGGTTTACTGGTTTTATTCATAATTTAACAAATCTTCTTGTGTCTGTGTGTAGACGAAAAACAAGCCACTTTCCAAGAAAGTGGCTTGATAAATTAAGCATAAAGTGGGAATTTATTTGTCAGTGTTGTGACACGTTCTTGCGCTTCTTGTTTGACGTTTTCGTCTTCTGGATTTTTTAACAGACTTGCAATAATTGATGCGATTTCTGTCATTTCTTCTTCTTTAAATCCACGTGTTGTAACTGCTGGCGTTCCGATGCGGATACCTGAAGTGATGAAAGGACCTTCTGTATCAAAAGGAATTGTATTTTTGTTTACAGTAATTCCTACTTCATCCAATACAGCTTCTCCAGTTTTTCCTGTAATTCCAAGTGAACGAAGGTTTAATAGTACTAGGTGGTTATCAGTTCCACCTGAAACAATGTCAATGCCTTCTGATACAAGTGCTTCGCTTAGTGCAACAGCATTTTTCTTCACTTGTTGAATATATGCTTTAAATTCTGGTTGTTGTACTTCGCCAAACGCAACGGCTTTAGCAGCAATTACATGCATAAGTGGACCGCCTTGTACGCCTGGGAATACTGAGGAGTTCAATTTTCTACCGAACTCTTCTGTACTTAAGATGAATCCACCACGTGGTCCACGTAATGTTTTATGTGTTGTAGATGTTACAAAGTGTGCGTGTGGTACTGGGTTTGGATGTTCGCCTACTGCAACAAGACCCGCAATATGAGCCATGTCGACGAATAAGTATGCGCCGATTTCATCCGCAATTTCACGGAATTTCGCGAAGTCGATTGTTCTGGAATAAGCACTTGCACCAGCAACGATCATTTTTGGTTTATGTTCTAATGCTTTTTGACGAACATCTGCATAGTCAATCTGCTCGTCTTCTTTGCTTACACCGTACTCAACAAAGTTGTATAGTTTTCCTGAGAAGTTTACTGGGCTACCATGTGTTAAGTGACCCCCATGGGAAAGGTTCATCCCAAGAATTGTGTCACCTGGCTCTAGCGCTGCGAAATAAACAGCCATATTCGCTTGTGCACCAGAGTGGGGTTGAACGTTTGCATATTCTGCACCGAAAATTTCTTTTAGCCGATCACGTGCAACGTCTTCAACGATATCAACATGTTCACAACCACCATAGTAGCGTCTGCCTGGATAACCTTCTGCATACTTATTTGTTAGAACTGAGCCTTGTGCTTCCATTACAGCTTCAGATACGAAGTTTTCAGATGCAATAAGTTCAATGTTCGACTGTTGGCGTCCTTTTTCTGCCATGATTGCGTTGTAAACAACCTCGTCTGCTTTTACGTGATTTAGTTCAGCTGTTAGTTTTTGTGTTTTGACATGTCCCATTTGGTTTGTCCCCTTTATAGGTTATATTTAATCTTCAGCGTCTTTATTTTCATAAATGGCTCGTTCTCCACCAATTAGTTTTGGACGGGTCGATGCAATCGTAACGACTGCATTGCCCACTTTATCGATGGATGTTCGAATCGGAATGGCTACGTGTTTTAAATGCATACCGATTAGGGTTTGTCCGATATCGATACCTGCATGTGCTTTAATTTCTTCAACGACGACGGGATCGGACATTTGCGCGTAAGCATAGGCAGACATCGAACCCCCTGCATGTGGTGATGGAATCACGGTTACAGGTTCAAGATGACCTATTTTGGCGGCATTTCGTTCAATAGTGAGTGCTCGGTTAATATGCTCGCATCCTTGGAATGCCAGATTGAGATGGTGTTTGTCGGCAAAGGTTTTTAATGGTGCATATAATGTCTCTCCAATTTCCAATGCACCTGACGTACCGATTCGTTTTCCAGCTACTTCGGAAGTAGAACAACCGACTACAAAAAAACTACCAGGCTCTAGAGTTACTTGTTCGGAGATTTCAGATAAGAGTTCTTCCAATTGAAGTCTCCACATATGTAGCGCATCCAATTACTTCCCCTCCACCCGTTTTAGTCCTCTAGCTGCATCAGTTTTTCAATACGAACTGCATGTCGACCACCTTCGAAAGATGTATCTAGCCATGCAGAGACGATTTCCTTTGCATGTCCGGCGCCTACTACGCGCTCGCCCATTGCTAGGACGTTTGTGTCATTATGTCCACGCGTTGCTTTTGCGCTAAAAACATCATGTACGAGTGCACAGCGAATCCCTTTTGTTTTGTTTGCAGCGATTGACATACCAATCCCAGTTCCACAAATTAGGATTCCGCGATTAAACCGACCTTCTGCGACACCTTCACAAACTGGAGATGCGTAGTCAGGATAGTCGACTGAGTCATCATTTTTCGGTCCGAAGTCTTCATATTCTACACCACGTTCTGACAATAACTCGATGATTTCCTTTCGAAGTCGATTGCCTCCATGGTCGGAAGATATAGCGATTTTCATGGCGCCCCTCTTTTCATAATATATTCTCTATTTATTCTACCATTTTTCAATACAAAATGTTATAAACCTAATACTGTTTTTTAAAATTTGTTTGAAGTCGGTGAATAGAGTTGTTTTATGGGCGTGAGGATGAGAGAATTTCTCTCGTGATTACGCATCGGTGCTAAGGAAAGATTGAATTGTATCTTCTCGAACTTTTTGACGCCTCCCGCAATGGCAAAGGCAAGCCGTTACTATTTATGAAGATAATCTTTATTCCTTTACAAATTAATCATCACTGATTAATTTCTCTTCAAGTTGGGTCATGAGTGCGGATAGTTCGTTGAATGTTTCGCGGTAGGTTTCGAGGTTTCCGCCGAATGGATCGTGCACATCATCGTTTGTTGAAGGTATGATAAAGCCTTTTAGTGTCTCTATTTTTTCGCGATTTTCCGGGAATAATTGAACTAACACATTTTTATGTGATTCGGTCATCGTCAATATGTAATCTGCCCACTGCACGTCTTCTCGAGATAGCGATCTGGAGACATTTGTATAAGGCATTTTCGCATCCTCAATAAGCGTTCGGGCATTTTCAGCAATAGGCATCCCGTCTAATGCATGTATACCTGCAGATTTGACCGACACATTTGATATGTTCTTCGCACGTAAAATCGCTTCTGCCATAGGACTTCTGCATGTATTACCTGTACAAATTAAATAGATATTCATTGATATTCCCCCTTACTCTATACAATACCCGATTTCTTATACACGGGCGAATTTATTGTAAAGCTGAAATGATGCCCATTAGAATTAAAACGACTCCTGCAAATTGCCGAATGCGTTTTCCATCCTTTATTCCCAACCGTTTTTTGAACGTCAATGAAATATAGGAAAATAGGAATGCGAAGAAGCCGGACGCTACTATAAATAATGTTTTATCTAAATGGATCATGCCAAAAGAAACGCTGACCGAGAAGGCATCAATGCTGACCGCCAACGCGATGAGGGCTGGAGATACTTTTTTCGGACCCGTCCCGTCTTGATCTTCCAATAACATATGGAGGCCGATTAACCCTAGGAGAACGCCTGATAGTAAGTGACTGAAGCTAGAGAAAAAGGATGCTGAAAACTCCCCGGTTAAAAATCCGAGGAATGGAAGAGAGATATTAAGCAGCGTCGTCCAAACAATTAAAGCAAACTTGCCACTTCTCATATCTAATAATGCGTATACAACAACGATGTCTAGCGTTGTGATACCAGCTGCAAATAATTCATTCACCGCATAACCTCCCGCATACCCGCGCTTATAGCCATCGTATGCAAGAGAAACATCCGTCTAGTACTTATTTATCCAAAAACCGCTTTCCATCAGATGCTTTTTGTAACCGGTTCATAAATGCAGTGCCCATTCCAACTAAATCCGTTTCCACTGCAAGAATAATATCTGCATCCGTCAGATCACATTGTCGAAGTGCTTGATATAAATTGACTGCCATTTCTTCGTTACTACTTCCGGAACCGATTGAGAAATACCAATCCGCATTTTCCAGTCGCAAATGATCAGGTCCAATGACAGCTGTTTTTTTTTCGTCAGCTTTCAATTTTATAACCGCTTTTTCAATCTTTTCGAGGTCTGCTTCTATTGTGAATAAAGGGGCTTCTGGTGCGTAATGTTGGTACTTCATCCCCGGTGCACGCGGCGTGTCCTCTTTTATACTTTCATCTGCGATATGCACAGGTCCAATGACTTCTTCAATCATTTCTCTGGTCGCTCCGCCTGGCCTTAATATAACCGGCGGCACAACTGTCATATCTATGACGGTAGATTCGAGACCGACACCTGTACGGCCTCCGTCTACGATAAGTGGAATCAGCCCGTCTAAATCTTGTTTCACATGATTTGCTTCAGTGGGGCTCGGCTTACCGCTTCGATTTGCGCTTGGTGCTGCAAGTGGTGCTTTTAGTTCTCGAAGTAGTTCTAGTGCAACGGGATGGTCTGGCATTCGAATGCCGACTGTCTTCACACCTGGCGTAACATTTGGGGCAATGACATTTGGAATTGCATTGAATACAAGCGTTAGCGGGCCAGGCCAAAATGCATCCATTAGTGCTTTCGCCTGTTCGGGAATATGTGCAGCATAGTTTTCAACTTCATCGCTTTGACCAATATGTACAATTAGCGGATTATCGGAAGGACGCCCTTTTGCTTTGAAGATTTTCGCAACTGCTTTTTCATCTGTCGCAATTGCGCCTAGTCCGTATACAGTTTCAGTCGGAAAGGCGACGACTCCTCCATTTTTCAGTATATCCACAGCTTGTTTATAGTTTTTTTGTTTATCCGCAATTCTATCCACAGAAATTATTCTCGTCTTCATCATAAAACCCTCATTTATACACAGTTTATTTGTTTTATCCACACTTTTTGTGAGTAACCTTATGAAAAGAGTCCAGTTATCCACTCCCAAACGAAAAAAGTAACTTTTTCTTCTTCAGGTTCTTTCTCTGCTTCTGGATAGCAAATTCTCGGGAATAGTGCACACCACCAGTTATCCCCACGACCACTTCCGATTGTTAATAGATAGGCATCGTACTCGGATTGTGGATAAATAACGAACCCCGATTTTTTTGCTGGAAATAAAGCGGCCTCTTTTCGTTCCAATGTTACGCCTACATCACCAGCAATTGTTGATGCAATTTGAAGAATCTTTGGTTCGAGTGCAGCTAACTTCTCACCCAGCTCTTTTTTCGAAGTCGAATGCAAGACGGCATTTTCAATCAACGGTTGAATTTCAAGCTGAATTTCTTCCTTCATCGCTTGATCCGCTGCACTATTCGAGTGGGCGAGCAGTCTGAAACGAATTGTTTCTTCTTGAGACTCCACACCCGTGAATAATGTTAGGATGCACTGAATGATAATTAAGATCAAAATGAATTCTGCATATGGTATCATTCGTTCAATTTTAGTTGTTTTTTGTTTAATCTCGTAATCTTGTAACATATCAATCTCCCCCTACACGCATTGTTACCAGGGGAGGTGTCATTTATTCATCAATCTCACAAAATAGCATGCGATTATTTTTGTTGATATCTTTTACGATTTCTACTTTCGCTGTTGGAAATGCATCTGTAAACAATTTGTGCACAGCTGGTCCTTGCTCATACCCAATTTCCAAACCGATTATGGAAGGCTTGTTCATAAGTGTTGGTAAGTTTTCCGCGAGTTTTCTATAAAAGAAAAGTCCGTCTTCTTCTGCGAATAAAGCGCGATGTGGTTCAAAATCCAATACGGTTTCGGACATCGAGTCCGCTTCTTCAAAAGCAATGTAGGGCGGGTTGGATAGTATGATGTCCCATGTTATGTTTGCGAGTGGTTCGGTTAGGTTTCCTTCTTTGAAAGTGATTTCGGCGTGAAGTTGTTTGGCGTTTTGGGTTGCGACTTCGAGTGCGTTTTGACTGATATCGGTTGCGGTTACAGTTGCTTCTGGCCATTCTTTTTTGAAGGTGATGGCGATTGCACCGCTTCCTGTGCCGATGTCTGCCATCGTAATGTGTTTTTCTTTGAAGATGTTTTTGGCGCGCGCGAGTGTTTCGTATAGTAATTCTTCGGTTTCTGGACGTGGGATGAGTACATGTTCGTTCACTTCAAAGGTTCGTCCGTAGAAGCTTTCGGATCCTAACACATATTGCACGGGTTTTCCGTCTAGCAGTTCATCAATTTTAGCCCAAAATGATTTTTGTTGTTCTTCGGTTAGTGGCTCGCGGAGGTCCGCTAATAGGGCGGCTCTGTTTTTTTGTGTAACAGATTCAAGGACGATGTTCACCGCTCCTACATCTAGTCCTTTGTCCGCTAATAAATCTGCGGCTTTTTTTTGCGCTTCATAAACTCGTTCAGTCATTGGTATTTAGACTTTCGAGTTGATGTGCTTGTTCTTCCATTGTTAATGCTTCGATGATTTCATCGAGATTCCCTTCGATAATTTGGTCGAGTTTTTGAATCGTTAAACCGATGCGGTGGTCTGTCACACGATTTTGTGGGTAGTTGTAGGTTCGGATTCTTTCTGAACGGTCGCCTGTTCCGACTGCTGATTTACGGGTCGCAGCATATTCGTCATGCGCTTCCTGTTGTGCTGCATCATAGACACGAGCTTTTAATACTTTCATGGCTTTTTCACGGTTTTTAATTTGTGATTTTTCGTCTTGCATGGATACCACGATTCCCGTCGGCAGATGCGTAATACGAACAGCAGAGTCTGTTGTGTTAACATGCTGACCACCTGCGCCACTTGAACGGTACGTATCGATTTTCAAGTCTTCTCGGAGAATTTCAATATCGACATCTTCGGCTTCCGGCAAGACCGCAACTGTTGCAGTCGATGTATGGGTTCTTCCGCCCGACTCGGTTTCCGGGACGCGCTGAACACGATGCGCACCATTTTCAAATTTTAGTTTTGAAAATGCACCGTTGCCTGTGATCATGAAAATGATTTCTTTAAAACCACCGAGTTCGGTTGGCGATGTCTCGATGACTTCTGTTTTCCAGTTGTTCATTTCCGCATAGCGGCTGTACATACGGAATAAATTGCCCGCAAATAATGCAGCTTCATCCCCACCCGCTGCGCCTCGAATTTCCATGATGACGTTTTTATCGTCATTTGGATTTTTTGGAATTAAAAGCACTCTTAACTGGACTTCGATTTCTTCGACTTTTTCTTCTAGTTCCGAAAGTTCAAGTTTCACAAGTTCTTTCATTTCGTCATCTAGGGATTCGTCGAGTAAACCTTTTGCGTCCTTGTATTCTGCCTTTACTCCTTTGTATTTACGATACACGTCAACCGTTTCTTGCAAACCCGATTGTTCCTTGGAATAATCACGGAGTTTTGATATATCACTGACAATATCAGGGTCACTGAGTAATTCGTTTAATTGGTCATAGCGGTCTTCTACCGCTTGAAGTCGTTCAAACATTGGGCACACCTCATTTTATGTCTATTTTGTATGTTAATTGTACGGGAATTCTCCTGCTAAATACAGTTTTTTCTCCAGTAAGACAGCTTTCAAACAAAAAATGTGAAACGCGATGATAGCGTCTCACATTTTTCTCGTCTTAACTTTGGGCAACAGCTTCAGAAATACCTTGTGGCACTTCATGGTGTTTACGACATCTTGCTTCGTACGCTTCTTTTGCGCCTACGAGAATCACCGGATCATCATAACCCGCAGGCACGCCATTGATTAGTCTTTGTGTGCGACTTGCAGGTGATCCACATGATGTACAAACTGCTTGAAGTTTTGTGACGTGTTCCGCAACCGCCATAAGTCTTGGCATTGGACCAAATGGCTCTCCGCGGAAATCTTGATCGAGTCCAGCAATAATGACTCGGTAGCCTTCATCAGCTAGACTCATCACTGTTTCAACGATATCTTCATCGAAAAACTGTGCTTCGTCGATGGCAATTATATCGAAATTGGACTTGTCGAATTCTTCGATATGTAGAGAAGTTGCGACTGGATTCGCGATAACCGTCGTCCCATTGTGACTAACAACGGCTTCATCGCTATATCGATTATCGATTTCCGGTTTAAAAACAGCTATTTTTTGTTTGGCGAATTGCGCGCGTTTGACACGGCGAATTAATTCTTCGGATTTCCCTGAGAACATACTACCGCATATGACTTCGATCCATCCGCCTTGTACTGCTTGGTACATAGTAAATCACCTTTCTTGTGGAGCTTTTTATATAAAGTGCATTCGTCTGTGAATCTTTATCATAACCGAAAACCGACTATATTTAACGTCTTTTTTTTATTGGTGGAATGTGTTACATCGTTTTTATTTGGTTGTATTCGGAAAAAGAAGTGGACGCTCCTCGATGTGATTTGTTTGTCTTCACCTAGTGGAATTCTTACTTATCCAGCTTCGATATTGTTTGAGAAATGGTCGCTGTGGACTAATTGGCTTTTTAAAACTTGTCCACATGTTCATAAGTTTATAAGTTATCGTTTCCAAAGCATTGAAAAATACCCGTTCGGGGCGATTGCACCGTAACGGGTATTTAACAATAGCTTTATTCTTCTTCGTTGGCTTCTTCGTTGATTTCTTCTTTGAGGCCATATTTTTTGTTGAAACGGTCGACACGGCCGTCCGCTTGAGCAAATTTTTGACGTCCAGTGTAGAATGGGTGACATTCTGAACATACTTCAATACGAATGTCCTCTTTTACTGAACCTGTTTCAAATGTGTTTCCACATGAACAAGTCACGTTTGCAAGCTTGTATTCTGGGTGAATTCCTGCTTTCATCGGTCTATCTCCTCTCGCTCTGAACCATCCGGAACAGAATATATTAGACTGATGCCTTACACGACCCGTAAGTCAGTCGTATATGCAGCAGATCGTTTTATTGATACTTAGTGAGTATAACAAATTATATCGTGCATCGCAACTATCTTTTATCAACTACGATTGCGAATCTAGACAAACATCATTTTTCGTGGGATGTAGTTTTGGAACGGGGAACGTTTTGGCCAAAGCTGGGAACGTTTCGGGCAAACTTGGGAACGCTTTCGATGAACTAGGCAACGTTTTATGAACTTGGGAACGTTTTGACCAAAGCTGGGAACGTTTCAGGCAAACTTGGGAACGCTTTCGGTGAACTAGGCGACGTTTTATGAACTTGGGAACGTTTCAGGCAAACTTGGCAACGCTTTCGGTGAACTAGGCAACGTTTTCGGCGAACTTGGGAACGTTTTGACCAAAGCTGGAAACGTTTCAGGCAAACTTGGCAACGCTTTCGACCAACTAGGGAACGTTTTCTTGAGTTGGGAACGATACTCACAATATAACTTTCCCATATATAAAAATGGGATTCGCTCGATTAAAAATTGAGCGAATCCCATTTCATGATTTTATAGTAACCCTTTCCCGTTACGATGGGCTTTCATTTCTGCATTAAGCTTTTCGAAAAACTCTTCGTTGGTTGTCGTTTGGCGAAGCTTTCTTAGGAAGCGTTCGACAAAGTCTGGTGCATCCGAAAATGTCTTGCGGATTGCCCAAAATTTTTCGAGCTGGTCTTTTGGTAAAAGAAGTTCTTCTTTTCGTGTTCCTGAACGACGAATGTCGAGTGCCGGGAAAATACGGCGTTCTGCTAGATTGCGGTCAAGGTGAAGTTCTAAGTTACCTGTTCCTTTGAACTCTTCGTAAATAACATCGTCCATTCTTGAACCTGTGTCGATCAGCGCAGTTGCTAAGATTGTTAGACTGCCGCCTTCTTCTAGGTTTCGTGCAGCTCCAAAAAATCGTTTTGGTCGATGGAATGCGGCTGGGTCAATCCCCCCGGATAATGTTCGGCCACTTGGTGGAATTACGAGGTTGTAAGCACGTGCTAGTCTCGTAATGGAGTCCATTAGAATGACAACGTCTTTTTTATGTTCAACGAGTCGCATTGCACGTTCAAGAACAAGTTCTGCAACTTTAATATGATTTTCTGGTAATTCATCAAATGTTGAACTAACGACGTCTGCTTTCACTGATCTTTCAATATCAGTTACTTCTTCTGGTCTTTCATCTATCAATAGGACAATGAGTTCAGTATCAGGATAATTAGTTGCAATGGAGTTTGCAATCTCTTTTAAGAGTAATGTTTTCCCGGCTTTTGGCGGTGCGACAATCAGTCCACGTTGACCAAAACCTACAGGCGCGACTAAATCCATAATTCTCGTTGATAGTTTTGTTTGATCCGTTTCAAGTTTAATATGACGATCTGGGTAAAGTGGAGTAAGTGCCGGGAAATGAACTCGATTTCGTGAATCTTCCGGGTCTTCTCCGTTCACAGCTTCTACTTGGAGTAGACCGTAATAGCGTTCAGATTCTTTTGGCGGTCTAACTTTCCCTGCAACTTTGTCACCATTTCGAAGGTCGAAGCGGCGAATTTGTGAAGCGGAAATATAAATATCCTCGGAACTTGATGAGTAATTTATCGGACGAAGGAATCCGTACCCTTCCGATTGAATTATTTCAAGGACACCTTCCATGAAAAAGAAGCCTTCTTTTTCTGCTCTTAATTTCAAGATAGCAAAAATCAATTCTTTTTTGGACATTTTTGCATAATAAGCAACTTTAAATTCTCGGGCATGTTCATATAACTCTTTTAAAGTCATATTTTCAAGCGCCGACATCGTTAATATTTTCATTTTTTTGGCACCACTCTTTTAGTTTTTGAGTTTAATTTTTTGAGGTTTAATTAAGGAAAGCACGAGCTGTCTCGTTCGGAAAATATGCTTCTGCTAAGCTAGGACACTTAGCAGAAGCTAGTTTTTGGAATGCAAGTTTGTGTTATATCAGGTTTGCATCACGAGGTGAGGTTTTTTCTTCATACTATGACGACCTTCTACGAAGCGTACAGTTCCAGATTTGGAACGCATGACAACGGAATGTGTTTCACTGTAAGAACCTTTGAACCGAACACCGCGAAGTAACTCCCCATCAGTTACACCAGTTGCGGCAAAAATTGCATCTTCGCCTTTAACCAAGTCGTTCATGTAAAGTACTTTTCTCAGATCGATACCCATTCTCTCGCATCGATCGATTTCTGCTTGATTTGACGGGATGAGTCGACCTTGAATTTCCCCACCAAGGCATTTGAGCGCAACAGCTGAAATAACACCTTCAGGAGCTCCCCCATGGCCGAATAAAATATCGACACCTGTTCCATCAAATGCCGTGTTAATGGCACCAGCAACATCACCGTCTGTGATTAATTTAATTCGTGCACCTGCTGCACGAATTTCTTCAATAATTCCCAAATGACGCTCTCTATATAACACCGTGGCTACGACGTCTTCAATATCTTTATTCTTAGCTCTTGCAACAGCCATTAAATTATCGGTGACAGAAGCATCAATGTCAATTTTACCAACCGCTTCCGGACCAACTGCAATTTTGTTCATATACATATCTGGCGCATGCAGTAAATTTCCTTTATCTGCAATGGCTAGTACTGAGAGTGCATTCCAACCACCAGATGCAACAATATTCGTTCCTTCTACCGGATCAACAGCGACATCAACCAGCGGTCCCCCGTTACCCATACCCAGTTCTTCACCAATATAGAGCATCGGGGCTTCGTCCATTTCCCCTTCGCCGATAACGACAACCCCTTGCATTGGAATTGTATCGAAGACCATGCGCATTGCTGTTGTTGCTGCGTCGTCCGCTTCGTTTTTCAAACCGCGTCCCATCCAACGGGCTGCTGCGACACCTGCTGCTTCAGTTACTCTTACTAATTCCATAGATAAACTTCGTTCCATTTATGTTTCCTCCCGATTTCAGATGACATAGCTGAACGTTAACCGCCGTTATTATAACATAAATAAGGCTTTCATTTATTTGCGAATCGTAGTACTTTCAGTAACTTTGACTTTGGTTATTTGTGCACCGAGCCCTTGCAACTTTTCAATCAAAGAGCTGTACCCACGTTCTATATGGTGAATATCACGGACTTCGGTCTCCCCATCTGCAATTAAACCCGCAAGTACGAGAGCGGCTCCTGCTCGAAGATCTGACGCACGAACTGTTGCCCCTTCCAAAGGAGTTGGTCCAGATAAAACTGCAGATCTACCTTCAACACGTGCGATAGCGTTCATTCGGCTTATTTCATCAATATGTTTAAATCTTGCAGAGTAGACTGTATCAGTAATCATTGAAGAGCCAGTTGCTTGCGTTAGAAGCACTGAAAAAGGTTGTTGTAGGTCTGTAGGAAAACCAGGATAGACAAGTGTTTTTATATCAACAGCCTGCAATTTCTTTGTTTTCGGGATAAATATTTGCTCATCTTTTTCAATGATATCTACGCCCATTTCACGAAGCTTTGATGTTAACGCTTCGACATGGAATGGAATAACATTGTCGATTGTTACACCGTCTCCAGCTGCTGCAGCCATAATCATAAATGTGCCTGCTTCAATTCGGTCTGGAATAATCGTGTGGCGCGTGCCGTGTAATTTTTCGACACCATCGATACGAATAATATTCGTACCAGCACCTTTAATATTCGCACCCATATTAGATAATAATGTGGCGACATCAACGATTTCTGGTTCTTTTGCGGCATTCTCAATTGTTGTTCGCCCTTTTGCAAGAACTGCTGCGAGCATAATATTGATTGTTGCGCCAACGCTAACAACATCCAAATATATTTTAGCGCCTCGTAATTCTTTCGCACGTAAATAAATTGCACCGTGCTCATTTGTAACTGTTGCACCTAGTGCTTCGAAGCCTTTAATATGTTGGTCAATTGGACGAGGGCCAAGGTGACAACCACCTGGCAATCCAATTGCGGCATGTTTAAAACGCCCTAGCATCGCACCCATTAAATAGTACGAAGCACGGAGTTTTTTCACATTCCCGTTTGGCAATGGCATTGAAATGATTTCAGTTGGATCAATGACCATTGTTTTACCGTCCAGTTCTACTTTCCCGCCAATATCTTCGAGAAGCGCCTTCAAAGTTAGCACATCCGAAATTTCTGGAAGACCTTCGAGTGTAACGGGTGAGTCTGCCAAGATTGATGCTGGAATGAGAGCGACCGCGCTATTCTTCGCTCCACTTACTGAAATCGTACCTTGAAGCGGTTTACCGCCCTGAATTTTATAAACGTCCATGTCGCTCCCCTTTGGCATTACTTATTCTTTCTGCTTTCCCAATCCGCTAGAAATGCTTCGATTCCTTTGTCTGTTAACGGGTGATTAAACAGTTGTTTAAGTACGTTAAACGGAGTCGTTGCGATATGCGCACCTGCTAAAGCTGCATCTGTAATATGTTGAGGACTACGGATAGATGCTGCAATAATTTCTGACTTAATATCATGAATCACAAAGATGTTTGCAATTGTTTCGATTAGCCCCATACCATCTTGACCAATGTCATCAAGGCGGCCTAAGAATGGAGATACGTATGTAGCACCTGCGCGTGCGGCAAGTAGTGCTTGGTTTGCACTGAAAATAAGTGTGACGTTCGTTTTAATACCCTCTTTTGCAAATACTGAACATGCTTTTAGACCTTCAGGTGTCATCGGTAGTTTTACCGTGATATTAGGAGCGATTTTAGCAAGTTCGCGTCCTTCTTTTAACATACCTTCAGCATCAAGCGAAATTACTTCTGCACTCACTGAACTATCAACAAGATCAGTAATTTGACGAAGTCTTTCGTGGAATGGAACATCTTCTTTTGCTACTAGTGATGGGTTTGTCGTAACACCAGAGATAATTCCCCAGCTATGTGCTTCTTTAATCTCTTCAAAGTTTGCTGTATCTATAAAAAATTTCATTTTAATTCCTCCAATTAGTCAATTGTAAAGAAGGAGAATGCATTCAATATGGAATGCTTCTCCTAATTATTTCTATTATGCTTTTTGTGAGCTACCGAATTCACGCATTTTCCCGATTACTGTTTCTTTAATCGCTTCACGCATTGGCGTTAAGAATTTACGTGGATCGTAAGCTTCTGTATCTGCAGCAAGGAAATCACGAACTGCTTTAGTTCCTTGAATTTGGTTTTCTGTATTTACGTTAATTTTCGCTGTTCCGAGTGAAATTGAACGTTGGATATCTTTCAGAGGAATACCTGTTCCACCATGAAGAACAAGAGGTAGGTCTGACTGTTTTGAAATTGTTTCCATTTCTTCGAAACCTAGGTTCGGTTCGCCTTTGTAAGGACCATGAACAGATCCAAGAGCTGGAGCCAAACAATCAATATTTGTTTTTTCAACTAGTTCTTTACATTCTGCTGGATCAGCATAAATAACGCCATCTGCAATAATGTCATCTTCTTCTCCGCCAACAACACCGAGTTCAGCTTCAACAGACACACCTTTTGCGTGTGCATATTCAACAACTTTTTTTGTCGTTTCAATATTTTCTGCAAGTGGTTTTGAAGAAGCATCAATCATTACTGAAGTAAATCCTGCATCAATTGCTTCTTTACATTTTTCAAAACTTGATCCGTGGTCTAAATGGATAGCGACTGGAACTGTGATTTGAAAATCATGCATTAGCCCTTTAACCATGTTCACAACAGTCGTGAAACCGCCCATATAACGTGCTGCGCCTTCTGATACACCTAAAATAACAGGTGATTTTTCCGCTTCTGCTGCCTGTAAAATTGCTTGCGTATATTCCAGGTTATTCAGGTTAAATTGTCCAATTGCATAACCTTCTTTTTTACCTTTAATCATCATTTCTTTCATCGAAACAAGTGCCATGATTATTCCTCCTTGAGATAATAAAATTAAATTAAATTTGTTGACGTCGAATATGTAACAAATAAAACTTACTTACTTTTATTATCATAACAAAATCAGGCTGTGTTTACCACTGGCTGAACTATTTAGGATCAATTATAGAATTGACGGCGTCCCGAACTTCATATATATCAAAAGGTTTTGAAAAATATTTTTCTGCTCCAAATGCTAATACTTCTTCTGCCTTTTCCAATTCACCGTAAGCTGACATCATTATAACCGGTACTTTTGGCCAATTCTTCTTCATCACTTTAAGCACCTCAATGCCATTAATTCCAGCCATTTTCATATCTAAAAGAACACAATCTATGTCTAAATCCTCCATTTTTCGCAAGGCTTCAATACCATTTTTCGCAAGCAGTACTTCATAGTTTTCTTTGCGAAATACTTCTCCTAATAATAATCTTATCC
This sequence comes from Sporosarcina sp. Y1009, assembly GCF_057669865.1. Taxonomy (NCBI): domain Bacteria; kingdom Bacillati; phylum Bacillota; class Bacilli; order Caryophanales; family Caryophanaceae; genus Sporosarcina; species Sporosarcina sp. Y1009. Next base: position 76,727 of record NZ_JBYHFO010000009.1, read on the forward strand.
CGGGTTGGTCGTCGACAATTAATATATTTTTCAAAGAAACACCCCCACCTTAATAGATTCCCCATATTATTTTAGATTACTTTCATTAATTTGACAATCAGGGTTTTCCCTTTGTAATTATTGGATTACTTAACTTAATAGCCCAAAACCTCATACCTACGGATTTTACAAACAGATGAAACGGAATTTCACATTTAAAAACAATTCGAATGAATTTACATTTAGTCAAAATAATCCCTATACTGTAGTGGGAGGTGCATATATTATGAAAATGTTAACGACACAGATTAGTGGATTATTGCAAAGGATCATCGCAAATAATACCGAGGCTATCGAAGAAACTGCGCGGCTTCTAGCACAGGCAACTATCGGTGAAGGTCGAGTTATTTTAGCTTGCTTCGGTGAACTAAAAGCCGTTCAATTTGTTGCGACAGCGGGTAATCATATTTTATACGGTGCTGTTAGGTACGAGCCGGGCATGAAAATTGAAACTCAAGACCGCGTTTGGATTCTCTCTCAACATGGTGAAGATGAAAATGCGCTTTCTTTGGCCCGTTCCCTCGCAGAAGATTTCATGCCGTTTGCAGCTGTATCTTCCGAGAAAGCTGAAGGCTATGAGCTTGCAGACTTGGCAACTACATATATTTCCACAGGACTTACACGGGGCTTGCTTCCTGGTGATGATGGTAAACGAATCGTGGAGCCACAGGCAATTGCTGGCTTGTTTATATATGAAGCCGTGAAAATTTCATATGATGAAATGGTATTAGAAGAAGATTAAGTCAAAAATAGCTACACAAAAATGGAAGGATAACCATTTTCGTGTAGCTCTATTTTTTCTATGAATTACATGTCTGTTTTGTTCGCCAATATCGCTTCAATAAACGTACTGATTAGCGGTTGTGGGCGCGTTGGACGTGATGCAAATTCTGGATGGAACTGACTTGCTACGAAAAATGGATGATCTTGTAGTTCGATTGTTTCTACAAATTGACCATCTGGACTATTTCCAGAGAAAATCATTCCTGCTCCTTGAAGTTGTTCACGGTATTCATTATTAAATTCATAACGATTTCTGTGACGCTCGTAGATTAATTCTTTACCGTATGCAGTGCTGACTTTTGTGCCATCCTCTAATTTACATGGATAAACGCCTAGTCGCATCGTGCCATTTTGGTCTTCACTATCTTTTCTCGGCATAGCCAGTTCGATAATGGCATTGCTCGTATCTGGAGAGAATTCTGTTGAATGCGCATCTTGTAAGTCAAGTACATTACGTGCATATTCGACGAGCGCCAATTGCATACCAAGTGCGATTCCGAAAAATGGTACTTTGTTTTCTCTCGCGTATTTGATTGCTTCGATTTTCCCGTTAATGCCGCGGTCCCCGAATCCACCTGGAACTAGAATTCCGTCAACATCACTTAATTCTGCCGCAACATTTTCTGCAGTCAGGAATTCCGAATTAACCCATTTCACTTCCACTTCGGTAGCAAAAGGGTATCCGGCATGTGATAAGGCTTCGACCGCTGAGATGTAAGCATCTGGTAGCTCAACATATTTTCCGACAAGTGCAACGCGAACTTTTTTCGTAACTGAACTGACTAAGTCCACAAGTGCATACAGGTCTGTCATATCCGCCTCACCTGCTTCTAATCGCAAGTGATCGATGACAATCTCGTCCATTTTTTGAGCTTTTAGCATAAGCGGCATTTTATAAAGAATATCCGCATCAACTGCCTCAATTACCTCTTCCGGACGTACACTACAGAAAAGTGCAATTTTTTCTTTCATCTCTGTTGGGACTGTTTGTTCAGAACGAACAACGATGACATCTGGTTGAATTCCTAGGCTACGAAGTTCTTTTACACTGTGCTGAGTTGGCTTGGTTTTCATTTCTCCCGCTGCTTTCATGTAGGGGATTAAGGTACAGTGAATGTACATGATGTCATCTTTATTAAAATCTGTTTTCATTTGACGGATTGCTTCCAAAATTGGTAAGGACTCAATGTCCCCTACGCTTCCTCCAATTTCTGTAATGACGACATCTGCATTTGTATTTTTTCCAGAAGCTAAGATACGCTCTTTGATTTCATTGGTAATATGCGGGATTACTTGAACAGTTGCACCCTTGTAGTCACCGCGACGCTCTTTTTTCAACACTGACGAATAAACTTTCCCCATTGTAACGTTTGAATACTTATTTAAATTTATGTCAATAAAGCGTTCATAGTGCCCAAGGTCCAAGTCTGTTTCTGCACCATCTTCTGTAACAAATACTTCACCATGTTGGTAAGGGCTCATTGTGCCCGGGTCAACGTTAATATAAGGGTCGAATTTTTGAATAGTTACTTGCAAACCGTGGTTTTTTAGTAAGCGACCGAGTGCTGCTGCGGTAATTCCTTTTCCCAGGGAAGAAACAACTCCACCTGTTACAAATATATACTTTGTCATATTCTATTCCTCCGAATTCTTTTTTATATGTTTTATAAAATAAAAAAGCGCCCTGCTGCAACGTTCGCAGTAGGAGCGCATTACTCTGAGTCATTTGTCCTTTTTCAGGAGCCCAGTAGAATCTTATCTTGATTTTGCGCTGAAGTCAAGTGAGATTATTCCTCTTCTTCTTCATCTTCTTCTTCATCATCTTCTTCGTCATCGATAATAAGATCTTCTGGAAGAATTTCATCTTCATCTTCATCGAGTATGTCGACGTCTACATCGATTTCAACTTCTTCTTCACCGATAAGATTGTCTACAACTACAACGTCTTCATCCTCATCTTCTTCTTCGTCAAGATCAATGAGATCGAATCCGTCTTCGTCTACCACGTCTTCATCGTCGTCCAGATCGATATCATCATCACCGGCAACAGCTTTTCTTTTACGTCGAGTTCGCACGACTGGTGCAGTTTCCACTTCTAGTTGGTCAACTGGATACCATTCACGCAATCCCCATCGAATGTCGTCAATCGAAAGAAATCTTCCGTCTGTATTAATATCTGTATTTATTCTTGGTAGTTTTTCGGCCATTGCTCTTACTGTAACGCCGTTAAGTTTACGAACTTCATCCATTAACTGTCTTAATGTTAGATTTTCGCCTTTTTCAGCCAATACTGCATAAGCGATATCGATACTCGATTCTTCCGCTAATTGTTCTTTCGTCATTTCACGAATGTCCATGTAATGCACGTCCTCTCTGCTAGTAAGGAGAGAGTCTACTTACTTTCTCTCTCTTATTATTAAACTTTACACATTATTATATACAATTTTTCATCATGTAATCCATTTACTCAATGATCACACTCAAAAAAAGGACCGATTTCCAGTCCTTTACATTCATCTTCACAATTACAAGCTTTATCTAAACGATTATACCATACGCAGTTTTTTTCGTAAAGATTATGTCAGATGACTTATCCTATTTTATTTTGAACGTCTAATTTCTCGAATGAAAATAAAGAATAAGTAAATCGCTGCGAGTAAAAAAGCGATTGATCCAAAACCTTCTTTATAAAAGAAAATTGTAAACAGGATGAGTGCAATAATGATTATAAGGTGTTGATAGGTCTTCATTAGCATCTACCCTTTCCGTTTACACTGATACTATTCATTGTCCCATAGTAAATGTCAAAAATCCATAGAGAAGATACACGTCCTCTATGGATTTATTTTTCATTCTTTTTTTACATATTTCGACGGTATTGTCCGCCAACTTCATACAATGCATGTGTAATTTGACCCAGGCTGGCCACTTTTACAGTTTCCATTAATTCTGCAAAAATATTTCCACCTGATACAGCGACTTGTTGTAATTGTAAAAGTGCTTTTTCAGTATCATTTGCATGTTTTTGTTGGAACGCACGCAAATTGTGGATTTGTGTTTCTTTTTCATCTTTTGTTGCTCTCGCAATTTCCATATTATCGATATCTTCTTCAGATGGCGGATTCGGGTTTAAATATGTGTTTACGCCAATAATCGGCAGTTCACCCGTATGTTTTTTCATCTCATAGAACATAGACTCTTCTTGAATTTTCCCACGTTGGTACTGGGTTTCCATTGAACCAAGTACACCACCACGGTCGTTCAGACGATCGAATTCTGTGAGTACTGCATCTTCTACAAGGTCTGTTAACTCGTCAATAATGAATGCACCTTGCAGCGGATTTTCGTTTTTAGAAAGACCATGTTCTTTTGTGATAATCATTTGAATAGCCATTGCTCGACGAACGGATTCCTCTGTTGGCGTTGTGATGGCTTCATCGTAAGCGTTTGTGTGCAGCGAATTACAATTATCTTGTAAAGCCATTAATGCCTGCAATGTCGTACGAATATCATTGAAGTCAATTTCCTGCGCATGTAAACTGCGGCCAGAAGTTTGTACATGGTATTTCAATTTTTGACTGCGATCATTGGCACCATATTTTTCGCGCATCGTCACTGCCCAAATTCGGCGTGCCACTCTTCCGATGACTGTATACTCTGGATCCAGTCCATTCGAGAAGAAAAACGACAAGTTTGGTGCAAAATCATCGATGTTCATGCCGCGGCTTAAGTAATATTCCACATATGTGAAGCCGTTCGCCAATGTAAATGCAAGTTGTGAAATCGGATTCGCGCCTGCTTCCGCAATATGGTAACCGGAAATCGATACGGAATAATAATTCCGCACTTTTTGGTCGATGAAATATTGTTGGATATCTCCCATAAGTCGAAGTGCAAATTCTGTCGAAAAGATACAAGTATTCTGACCTTGATCTTCTTTTAAAATATCTGCTTGAACAGTTCCACGAACAACTTGCATTGTCCCTTCTTTCACTTCGACAAATTCCTCCATCGATAACGGACGTCCTAATTCTTCTTCCTTTATACGCACTTGTTGATCAATCGCTGTATTCATAAACATGGCTAGAATAATCGGAGCGGGTCCGTTAATAGTCATTGAAACAGATGTTGATGGTGCACATAGATCGAAGCCGTCGTACAACTTTTTCATATCTTCTAGTGTACAAATGCTGACACCCGACTCGCCGACTTTACCGTAAATGTCTGGCCGCTCATCAGGATCTTCTCCGTAAAGCGTCACGGAGTCGAAAGCTGTCGAAAGACGTTTTGCATCATCATCTTTTGATAAGTAGTGGAAACGACGATTGGTCCGCTCTGGTGTTCCTTCGCCTGCAAATTGGCGTTTCGGATCTTCGCCTTCACGTTTAAATGGAAATACACCTGCCGTATACGGAAAAGATCCAGGAACGTTTTCACGGTAAACCCAACGTGAAATTTCACCATAATCCTTGTATTTTGGCAATGCGATTTTCGGAATTTTAAGGCCTGCTAAACTCGTAGTTCGTAGGATTGTGCGAATTTCACGATCACGCACTTTCGTTACATACTCTTCACCCGAATAAGCTTCTTTTAGTGAATTCCAGTTTGCGAGAATCTTTTTCGATTCAGGTGTTAGTTCTTCTTGGACGCTGTCTGCTAATGATTGAAGCGACTCGACTAATACATCGTCAGGTGCCCGCTCTTTCACGACAGCTATGGATCCTTCTAATTGAAATAATTTCCGAGCCAGTTCTTCTTGCACTTCAGATTTCCGGTGATACCCACGAACTGCCTCTGAAATTTCACGCAGATAATGGAGACGTTCAACAGGAATGATGACATTTTCTTTTTCCGCTTTTGCCAATTCGTCATATGAAGTTTTCCAGTCGAGATCATAGGTTTCATTCAACACGCGGACAATTGCTGCGAATAAAGAATTCGTTCCTTTGTCGTTAAATTGACTTGCAATTGTACCGTAAACCGGCATTTTTGTTAACTCTTTGTCAAATAGCATCCGGCTGCGTTGGTATTGTTTTTGAACTTGGCTCATCGCATCTTCTGATCCTTTTCGCTCGAATTTATTGATGGCGATTAAGTCAGCATAGTCAATCATATCAATTTTCTCGAGTTGTGTCGGTGCCCCGAATTCACTCGTCATGACATACATGGATGCCTCTGAAATATCAGCAATATCCGCATCCCCTTGCCCAATCCCGCTCGTTTCAATCACGATTAAATCGTATCCTGCCACTTTGACGACATCAAGAACGTCATGCATTGCACCGGATAATTCTGAACGTGAGCCTCTTGTTGCTAAACTGCGCATGAATACGCGTTTATTGAAGATAGAATTCATCCGAATCCGGTCCCCAAGGAGGGCACCACCTGTTTTTTGTTTTGTTGGGTCGATTGAAAGAATCGCTACTTTTTTGTCTGGCAGCTCGTTTAGAAAACGGCGAATCAATTCATCCGTCAATGAACTCTTTCCAGCGCCACCTGTTCCTGTAATTCCAAAAACCGGTGTATTTTTTGATAACTCTTTTGCTTTTTTAATGAACGCTTTCGCATCTGCATTATCGGTGTTGTACATTTCTTCAGCATAGGTTATCAGTTTTGCGAGCACTTCTGGATTTTCTGTATTCACCTTGTCTAAATCCGCAACTGTACAATCATTTGCAGTTTCAAAGTCACATTCTTCCATCATGCGATTGATCATTCCTTGAAGACCCATTTTCCGGCCGTCTTCAGGAGAGAAGATCCAAGATATACCATAGTCGTGTAATTCCTTAATTTCTTTTGGAATAATGACGCCGCCACCACCTGCATATATGCGAATATGTGGTGCGCCTCTTTCTTGGAGTAGGTCATACATATACTTAAAATACTCAACGTGACCGCCTTGGTAAGACGACATCGCGATTGCTTGAACATTTTCTTGAATGGCTGCATTAACGACTTCTTCCACCGAACGGTTATGTCCTAGATGGATGACTTCTGCGCCGCTTGACTGTAAAATTCTGCGCATGATATTGATTGATGCATCGTGACCGTCAAATAGACTTGATGCTGTTACCATCCGCACATGGTGCTTCGGTTTATAAACTTCGATTGTAGCCATATAGTTAAACACCCCTTCTTTATTCTTGAACGTTCCCTATTCCGAGAATCCCCTTGAAAATTAGTTCTGATTGGACTTCGATATATTTCTCGATTGTGTAATTTTTTCGTAGTGCCCATCTACGAAATGCCCACATTTGACCTTGGACGACGATATGGTGTGCCGCGATTTGAATGTCGTCTTTGTTGATGCGAAGTTCCCCAAACTCCACAGAAGACTGTAAGATGTTCTCAAATAATGCGACCATTTCTAGTTCTTTTTTCAAAACGTATTGAAGTGCGTCTTTTGGTAGTGATTTGGATTCTTGGTACATGACGACGAATTCGTCTGACATGTCGTCGATGAGCAAGAAGTATTGTTCGATGGCTGAACGCAGGCCTTTGACTGTGCCTTCTTCTTTGGCCAATACGTATAGTCGATCGTTCACTTCATTGTAAATGCTGTCACAGACGAGAAACAAGACGTCTTCTTTCGTGCGGATGTACTCATATAGTGTGCCGATGCTGAATCCGGCTTCTTTGGCAATTTCGCGTGTTGTCGTTCGGTGAAACCCTTTTTCTTTAAAGAGTTTGACCGCACCTTGTATCATTTGTTCGCGTCTCTTTTCGATGAGACTTTCATCTTTTACGGATGATTTTATTTCACGTTTTGTTTCCATATTGGACCCCCGATTAATTTGAAGGTAACTGAAAAAGTCCGACTTTCTCTAATCCCGTTGATTTCCGTTCCGAGCGGACGCTCTCCACTCCAATCAACTGGATATTTCATTTAGAACATTTTTCATTATCTAGCCTTCATCATTTCGTTAACATGCGGGAGATGACGAGGCGTTGGATTTCTTGTGTGCCTTCGTAGATCTGGGTGATTTTCGCATCACGCATATAGCGTTCAACTGGATAGTCTTTTGTGTATCCGTAACCACCGAAAACTTGTACGGCTTCTGTCGTTACTTTCATCGCCGTATCTCCAGCCATTAGTTTTGCCATTGCTGATTCTTTTCCATAAGGCAAGTTGTTCGATTCGAGCCAAGCCGCTTGATAAGTGAGTAGTCTAGATGCTTCGATTGATGTCGCCATATCTGCAAGTTTGAAACCGATGCCTTGGTTTTCTACGATTGGTTTACCGAATTGTTTTCGCTCTTTTGCATAGTCAACTGAAGCATCGAGTGCCCCTTGTGCGATACCGACAGCTTGAGCTGCGATGCCGTTTCTTCCACCGTCTAGTGTTTTCATGGCAATGACAAATCCTTCACCAAGTTCACCGAGTAAGTTTTCTTTTGGCACACGACAATTGTCGAACATGATTTCAGTTGTTGGTGAAGAACGAATCCCTAGTTTTTTCTCTTTTTTCCCAACAGAAAATCCTGGGAAGTCTTTTTCAACGATGAATGCACTCGTTTCTGGGCGCTTTCCTTCTTCTTGATTTGTAATCGCAAATACGACATATATATCCGCGATGCCACCGTTTGTAATGAAGATTTTAGAGCCATTTAAAACGTAATCATCACCGTCTACTTTAGCAGTCGTCCCCATAGCACCAGCATCAGATCCTGAGCGTGGTTCTGTTAAACCATATGCACCAATTTTAGTTCCTTCTGCCATTGGGCGTAGGTATTTTTGCTTTTGTTCTTCTGTCCCATATTTAAAGACCGGCCAGCCCGCAAGTGAGGTATGCGCGGAAAGTGTAACGCCGACCGAAGCACAAACACGTGATAATTCTTCAACAGCAATGACATAAGCTAGATAATCGCTACCGATTCCACCGTATTCTTCAGGCCAAGGGATTCCTGTTAGTCCAAGTTCCGCCATTTTTTCGAATAAAACCATATCGAACCGTTCTTCTTCATCACGCTCTGCCGCAGTTGGTGCGACTTCTTTTTCGGCAAAATCACGTACCATTTTTTGAATCATTTGATGTTCTTCGGATAGTTTAAAATTCATTGTTGTTTTCCCACCTTATTTTTATGATTGATATTGTTGAAAACTTATAAACTTGCATGCGATAGGGATTTGCTTGCAGTTCGGTAGAGTTTGCTTGCACTCTGGTGTGTTTGCTTGCAGCTTCGGGTACTTTGCTTGCAGTCCAGTACTGTTTGCTTGCACTCATCGACACTTTGCTTGCAAGTCATGACCTTCCGCCTATTTTATTAAATGCTTTGAAATAACAATTCGTTGGATTTCACTGGTGCCTTCGTAGATTTCAGTCACTTTCGCATCGCGGAAATAACGTTCTACTGGATAGTCTTTCGTATAACCGTAACCGCCAAATACTTGAACTGCTTCAATAGAACAGTCTACTGCGGCTTTCGAAGCCAATAACTTAGCCATTGAAGCTTCTTTTCCACAAGGTAAACCTTCTGCTCGAAGTTGAGCCGCACGGTACACGAGTAGTCTTGCGCCTTCAACCGCAGTTGCCATATCGGCTAGTTTAAAACCGATGCCTTGTTGACTCGCGATTGGTTTACCGAATTGGACGCGTTCTTTGGCATAAGCTGTAGCGGCTTCGAGTGAAGCATTCGCAATTCCTAATGCTTGTGCAGCAATGCCAATTCTTCCAACATCTAAGTTGGCCATGGCGATTTTAAATCCTTCGCCTTCTTTGCCAAGCTTGTTTTCTACTGGAACTTTCATATTATCGAAGACCAATTCAACGGTACGTGAACCATTTAGCCCCATTTTCTTTTCTTCTTTTCCGATGATGAGTCCTGGTGTATCTTTATCGACAATAAACGCTGTAATGCCATATGTTTTGTCAGCTGGACTCGTCGATGCAAAGACAATATACACATCAGCTTCACCACCATTTGTGATAAACATCTTCGACCCATTAAGTACATAATGATCGCCGTCTTTCACTGCACGCGTTTTAAGTGCGCCCGCGTCAGATCCAGAAGATGACTCCGTCAAACAAAATGCCCCCAGGTATTCGCCGCTTGCCATTTTCGGTAAGTATTTTTGTTTTTGTTCTTCATTTCCAAAGTACATGATTGGATTTGTCCCTACTGATGTATGGACAGAGAGAATTACCCCAACAACCGCACTTACTTTCGATAATTCCTCTATTGCTAAAATGTACGAAACAAAGTCCATTTCAGAACCGCCATATTTTTCGGGAACGGTAATCCCCATTAAACCGAGTTCCCCCATCTTTGTTAAAATCTCACGCGGAAATTGTCCTGCTTCCATTTTTGGAATGAAAGGTTCAATTTCTGCTTTTCCAAAATCCCTTACCATGTCACGCATCATTTTCTGCTCATCAGTGAGTCTTAAATCCATCGCATTCTTACCCCTTTAAATTAGAATTAATTAGTACTGATAAAATCCGCGACCGGTTTTCTTACCTAACCAACCAGCTTTCACGTATTTTCTAAGCAGTGGACATGGACGATATTTTGAATCTCCGAATCCCTCATGTAAGGTTTCCATAATGTATAGGCATGTATCGAGTCCGATGAAATCCGCTAATTCAAGTGGTCCCATTGGATGGTTCATACCTAGTTTCATCACTTCGTCAATGGCCTCTTTGGTTGCAACGCCTTCATAAAGTGTGTATATCGCTTCATTGATCATGGGCATCAAGACTCTGTTTGCAACAAATCCTGGGAAGTCATTTACTTCGACAGGCACTTTGGCTAATTTTTTGGTCATCGTCTCGACTGCCTCATACACTTCATCTGCTGTTGCGAGTCCACGAATAATTTCCACCAGTTTCATCACTGGAACAGGATTCATAAAATGCATCCCGATTACTTTTTCTGGGCGATTGGTCGCCGCTGCAATTTCTGTAATCGGAAGTGATGATGTATTCGATGCCAGAATCGCATGTTCAGGCGCAATTTCGTCAAGCTTAGCGAAGATGGAACGTTTTACTTCCATATTCTCGACAGCTGCTTCAATAATGATATCTACACTCGCAGCATCTGCTAGATCGAGTGACTTTGTTATACGACCGAGAACTGCTGTTTTTTCATCTTCTGACATGCGGCCTTTTTCGACATTGCGTGAAAGGTTTTTCGAAATTACTGCAAGTCCTTTTGCATAGGACTCTTCTTTAATATCGTTTAATAAAACATCGTATCCTGCCTGGGCACAAACTTGTGCGATTCCTCCACCCATTTGTCCGGCGCCGATCACCATTACTTTTTGGATTGTCATGTTCATTTCCCCCGTTATTCTGACTTCGGTACTTCGATCATAATTGCGTCACCTTGACCGCCACCTGAACAAATCGATGCGATGCCGATACCGCCACCCCGGCGTTTTAGTTCATATGCTAAAGTCAGTATAATGCGCGCGCCACTTGCACCGATTGGATGACCAAGGGCTACTGCGCCTCCGTTGACATTTACTTTTTCTGGATCGAGTGCAGCAATTTTTGAACTTGCGAGCGCAACAGCTGCAAAGGCTTCATTTATTTCAAAAAGATCAATTTCTTCTAGTGTTTTCCCTGTTTTTTCGAGCAATTTATTAATCACCAGGCCAGGTGTCTGTGGAAAATCTTCTGGCGCTATGGCAACTTCTGCATGACCGATAATGGTTGCGAGTATATTTTTGTTTTCTTTGTTTGCACGTTCTTCATTCATCAAAACGAGTGCACAGGCGCCGTCGTTTATACCTGGTGCATTTCCAGCGGTGATCGTTCCGTCTTTTCCAAATGCAGGGCGAAGTTTTGAAAGTGTTTCCAGTGACGTATCACGTCTGGGTGCTTCATCGACATCAATGATGGTTGAATCGCCACGACTTCCTTTAACTTCAACAGGAACGATTTCTTCTGCGAATAAACCATTGTCAATTGCCTTTAGCGCACGTTCATGACTGCGAAGTGCCCATTCATCTTGTGTTTCACGTGTAAGTGAAAACTCGTCTGCGGTTTTGTTCCCATAAGTGCCCATATGGACGCGGTCTGGTGAAAAAGAGCAAGATAGCCCGTCAAAAAGCATACCGTCAATTAGTGGTGCATCTCCCATTTTTAAACCGAATCGTGCTTTTGGTAGATAATACGGTGCATTCGACATGGATTCCATGCCCCCTGCAACGACCACTTCTTCATCGCCGAGGCGGATGAGTTGGTCACCAAGCGTTACGCTTCGCATTCCAGATGCACAAACTTTGTTAATGGTTTCTGTTTTCGTACCCCATGAGAGTCCAGCTTTGGTTGCTGCTTGCCGGGATGGTATTTGCCCCTGTCCTGCTTGCAATACCGTTCCCACAATGACTTCATCGACTTCATCTTCCTTTACAGCGGAACGCTTTAATGCTTCTTTTATCGCTATTCCTCCGAGATCACTAGCAGTAAGTGTGGATATAGAACCTCCAAATCGTCCAAATGCTGTTCTTGCTCCGTCAAGTATGACTGTCTTTTTCATCATGAACCCCTCCAAATTAGATTTGGTAACGCTTTCAATACTAAGGGAAAACAAAGCGACTGAACGCTCGCTCGATACTTTCTCAACAAAAACGGGAGTGAATTTCACTCCCATTCAATTATTCTCATTATATCTTATCTTTTTAATAGGTGCAATCGTCTCGTATTATTGTAAAACTGTTTCTACCTCTTCAGTTGCTGCTACATAGTCTTCTCCAAAGATTGAGCGTTCAAGTAATTCAGCAATATCATAAGTGCCGATTTTGTCCTCGACTTCTTTGGCTTTCGTACCGTCTGACAACATCGTTAAGCAATAAGGACAGCCTGAAGAAATAATGCCTGGGTTCACTTCGATGGCTTGTTCTGTTCGTGCAACGTTTACGCGATGCCCTGTATCTTCTTCCATCCACATCAGTCCGCCGCCCGCTCCGCAACACATTCCGTCTTGGCGGTTTCGCTTCATTTCGACTAATTCCACACCCGGAATCGATTTTAAAATTTCGCGCGGTGGGTCATAGACATCGTTGTAGCGACCTAAGTAACAGGAATCATGGAACGTGATTGTTTCATTGATCGGATGAACTGGTTTCAATGTTCCGTTTTGGACTAGATCGAAAAGCAATTCAGTATGGTGAATGACTTCTGCTTTAAATCCGAAATCCGGGTATTCATTTTTGAATATATTGTAAGCATGTGGATCTGTTGTAATGATTTTTGTGACGCCTGCTTTTTCAAATTCTTTAATATTCGATTCCGCTAACTCTTGGAATAAAAACTCATTCCCTAGACGTCTCGGAGTGTCTCCAGAGTTCTTTTCTTTATTGCCAAGAATTGCGAACTTGATGCCGGCTTTGTTTAAGAGATGTGCAAATGACAAGGCAATCTTTTGTGAACGGTTGTCGAATGCGCCCATTGAACCAACCCAGAAAAGGTACTCAAATTCCTCGTCCGCTTTCTTCAATTCTTTTACTGTTGGAATATGAAGGTCTGGTCTTGCATCTCTCCAGTTTTCCTTCTCTTTACGGTTTAGGCCCCATGGATTCCCTTGACGTTCAATGTTTGTCAACGCGCGTTGTGCATCTGGATCCATTTTTCCTTCAACCATGACTAAGTGACGTCGAAGGTCGATAATTTTGTCTACATGCTCATTCATGACTGGACATTGGTCTTCACAGTTACGGCAAGTTGTGCATGCCCAGATTTCTTCTTCAGTGATTACATCACCAATTAATGACGGGCTATATATATCGTCCATTGTTGCGCCTTCAAGTCCTGCTGCCAGTGCAATTTGGTTTCCTTTTGCGTTTGCAAACATCGGTGCTGGTACCCATGGCTTTTGTTTCGTCACGAGTGCTCCGTGGTTGGTTAAGTTATCTCGAAGTTTTGTAATTAAGTCCATCGGTGATAACATTTTTCCAGTTCCAGTTGCGGGACACATATTGGTACAGCGTCCACACTCAACGCAAGCATAAAAATCAATCATTTGTAGTTGTGTGAAGTCGGTAATTTTCCCTACACCAAGTGCAGGCATATCTTCTTCATTTTCCGTTTCTTCTTCCAATGCCGAGAAATCGATTGGTGTCAGTCTACCAACATTGTCGAGGCGGTGGAAGTAAACGTTTGCAGGACCAGCAATTAAGTGTGCATGTTTTGATTGTGGTACGTATACCAAGAACGTTAATAGAATGAGTAGGTGAATCCACCAAGCGACAAAGAAAACGCTTGCAGCAGCCACAGTTGGAATCCCGCCGAAAATGAATGCGATGGAAGATGCAATTGGTTCTGTCCACGTTAATGCATTGCCTTGCCAAATCATGTTCATGCCGTTTGATAAGAGTGTTGAAACCATCAATCCGCCAATGAAGATAAGTACTAGTCCTGATTTCCAACCTCGTTTTAAGCGCACGAGTTTTTCAACATACCGTCGGTGGAACGCCCAGAAGACTGCGACTAGGATGATAAAAGCAACGATTTCTTGGGAAAACGTGAAAAACCCATAGACTGGTCCAAACGGTAAATGTGAACCTGGATTTAAGCCTTTCCAAATAAGGTCGATGGCTCCAAATTGCACGAGTATGAATCCGTAGAAAAACATGAGGTGGATAATTCCACTCTTTTTGTCCTTCAATAGTTTCTTCTGTCCGAAAACGTAGATCCAAATATTCCGTAGTCTGGCGCTTATATTTTCATCAAACTCAGTTTTTCTTCCGAGTTTAATAAACTGTACTCTCGTTTTGATTAAATGTGTAAATAAAGCTAACGCATAAGCAACGACTGCGAGGAATAGTATCCAGTTTGCAATGAGTAATGGCTCCATTTGTTTTCTCCCCTTTCCAAATAGTGAAACTTTTCATTATGTTAAGTGTAGTAGAAAATAATACTAATGTCGATAATCTATTTCTAGTATAATAATGAATGAGCGTTCAGTCAATGACTATTTTTATAGAATTATACAAATGTCGTTAGGTGGTTCATTCTTCGAGGCGATTTCTTAGATTTATTTGATTTAAGTGTTTTCATTTTGTGAAAATCTAAGTACCGTTTCTTAAAATAGGCGTAGGACTAGATTTGCTTGCAGTTCGGTGCTGGTTGCTTGCACTTGAAGCTACTTTGCTTGCAGATAGCTGTTGTTTGCTTGCACTTTCCGCTACTTTGCTTGCAAGTTGGGATCTTATACCTACCTAAAAAAAATCAAAGAAGGTACCTATCAAACAATCATGATTGTTTAAACTTTCACGATAGTTTCTTATAGGTACCTTGGAACTCATCATCACAAAATGATTGTCATACTACTAACTTCGAAATGAAATAACGTTATTTCATATGTAATTCATTCAGCAATTCTCCGAAGTGTGAATAGGCTTTTGTAATTTGTGATGCGGGTATTCCGATGATAACAATGGTTGCGGGACCAGCGGATTTCTCTACATCGACCACTGAATCAACCAATAGTTCATCGTTTTGCATCATTTCCCTTGCTTCGTCCAAAATGCCACGTGAGCCGACTGGCCATAGTTTTCCTATGATTCCGCTGTCCATTGCTTCTCGGATTTTTCGTAGGCTGGCTATTTGGTTGGGGTGTTTGGTTACTTCATCGCCAACGAGTGGGTCTCCAAAGGTGAACCATTGTATCTCTTCATGAAGTGGCGAAGGATTTTCCTTGCCAAGCATTGTTACGGCAACAGCTGACTGTGAAAGGTCCATATTCGTTTCTGAACTACCTGTTATTGTTGGCGGTTCTAAGCCCGCTTCTCGGAATAAATCCGCTACACCTTGGACGTATTTTTCCCAACTTGTACTTCCGCTAAAATTATGGATTAGTACCGTAACTGGAGTGGAATTTGCTGCCCATTGCTCAAGTAAGGTGACACGTGCTGCAAATTTTGCGGTAATATTGTCTGGAACTGAGACCAGATCCCCTGGTTTTTCACCGATGCCTCCTGAGTTATCAGTTGTGATGATAAAGCCGTGGCCGACATCTATTGCATTTCTCATTGAAATTCACCTAGTCCTTTACCTTTAATATTTCTTAAAGCTGGGAATATGAGTGACGCAATCAGTGCATTTATAACTGTTGCGATAAAAATGGCCGGTACTGCACCAATAAAGAATGCCGGTGAAATTAGAAAATAAAACGGTAGTGGTGCAAGTAAGCCGTTTGCGCCAATGAATACAATCCATTTCAACACGTTCTTTTTCGCTTTGTGAAGGCGTGCGAAAATCAAGACGATGACGAACATTTCAATCGCAATGAGCAGATGAAAGGGACCTAGTGGAAATCCCGAATACATAGCCGATGCGATATGGCCCAAAAGGGCAGCGGTTCCTGAGAAAATGGGCGGTAAAAATGCGGCAGCTAGGAGTGCCGGTGCAGAATCTAGTGCGGTTGAACCGATGCCTAGTGGGATTTTCACTAACCCGCCTACTGCACATAAGGCAGCAAACATGGCGGTTAGTGTTAAATGTTTTAGCTTCATTTTTTATCGTTTTTCTTATCGGTAGTTCCTGTTCGAAACACTTTCGCACTCCGCACATATTCATTATCTGGAATATTGATGCGTGAGTTTGCGATGCGGGCTGCGACGAAAAAGTAATCGGAAAGGCGATTTAAATAGCGTCCGACAACTGGTGATACATCTTCTTCCGCTTTCATCAATGTCACCGTTTGACGTTCAGCGCGTCTTGTAACCGTGCGCGCAATGTGTAGCGAGGCAGCTGCAGGTGATCCGCCTGGTAAAATGAACTTTTCAAGCGGCGGCACTTCATCCATTAATACATCAATACGCTTCTCCAACACTTCGATTGGTTCTTCAGTTAATTTATAATGGCGTTCTTTCATGACATTGGAAAGATCCCCGCCCCCGTCGAACAACTCATTTTGAATCGCTTCAAGGTCTTCGAGTAAATCTGCAAATTTTGTAGGATCGAGTTCCGTCATTGCTTTACCGACGAACGAATTTAATTCGTCCATTGTGCCATATGCTTCAACCCGTAGATCGTCTTTGTCGACACGTCCCCCGATTAAACTTGTCTTCCCTTTGTCCCCAGTTTTTGTGTAAATTTTCATCTTACTCTCCCCTTTTCTTTATGTTTTGTGGAATGCCATACCAAACTCTTGTTACTTCACTAGCTTCTGCGAATAATCGTTGATACAATCTACCGCATGTATCACGCAACATTCTAAGATTAGCTTCCATCGGTACAATTCCTCGACTAATATCGGTCGAAATGACAATCGCACGTCGATTTTCTACTGCTTTTATAATAAAATCAATTGCCTTTTCTTCACTTAATTCACATTGAGCCAACCAGTTTTCCAGGCCGGCTAGGACAACCGCATCATTTCCAGGATCCGGAATTTCCCCTTCATACCAACCTATGTCTTCTTCATTCATCTCAGTTAGTAACTTTCGAACAAACTGACGTTTTCCGTTATGGGCACCACCGATAATGATGTGCATGTCTTCCCCTCCATAAAGTCTTCTCGATTATTCCACTTTAAGTTCCAAACCGATCCATGTGGAATATGCCAAGACCAAAAATCCTGCTTTCCAGGTGAAAATTGCGTCAACATCATCCGAATAGGTCCACCATGCGTGACAATAAAATACTCCGAATTCCCTACAGGTAATTCCAATAATGCCATCAGCACGCGATTTTTCACTTCTAGTAAACTTTCTCCATTTGGAGTTGTGTTTTCATAAGGATCGTCAATCCAAGACCGATATGCTTTATTATCTTTCAACGCTTCATATGTCTTTCCCTCCCACAAACCAAAATGACTTTCACGAAAACGATAATTAGATTCATATATTGCCTTTGGAAAATACAGTGCCGCGCTCTCTTGACAACGGATTAAGTCGCTTCCATATACGATTTCTGGTTTCCACGTCAGCATCACTGAACTCGGGTCGCCGATGGGTATAATCGACTCATCTGTCCATCCAATATACTGACGTTTTTGATTGCCAATTGTGGGAAGATGTCGGATCAAATAAATAGTAATACTGCAAACCATAAAACGACCTCCATCCCTTCAATAAATGCGCCTGATAAATCTCCCGTTACACCCCCGAATTGCTTCAAAGTCCAATGTTGGAAACACAATATACCGATTGCGAGTAAGATCAACAAAAGAACAGGCACAATAACGCTTTCAACAAGAAGCCAGACAATAATTAACATAGTAAGACCACTAAGCATTGAAATAACGACTACGATTTTCGAATGAATTTTCCCCTTAAAGAAATAGGCAAGTCCAACGGTTTTCGCAGATGGTGTGATAGAAAAATAAATATTCATACCAATACGCGCTAGAAAAGGGATTGCAGCAAACCATATAATATGCGTTAAATCTCGCGCCAAAATTTCATGAAGCAATGCGATTTTTACTAGGATAAGAAATAGTAATGCCATTGTACCGAACGCGCCAATCCGTGGATCTTCCATAATTTCAAGGCGTTTCTTGCGGTCACGATAAGAAAAGAATGCGTCCGCAGTGTCTGTCCAACCGTCAAGATGCAAACCGCCTGTTAGGAGTATTCCTGTCAACACGATTAAGACAGCCGCGAGGAATGTGCCAATCGTAAATCCGGTCAGTAGTAGTTCCAAGACCCCGAACATAATAAGTCCAATTACCGCACCGACGAACGGAAGCGCTATATACATCGCCGTAACTTCTTTTCGACCGAGCGGCAGCTCTTTTCGGATTGGAAGTACTGTGAAAAATTGAAGCGCGAGTAAAATCCCGTTCATATTAAACCTCCGAGCGTTAAGATTTCCAATACGTTGCCATACCAAATTCCATTTCGATGGCAGTGTTTGCTTGCTTCACGATATTTTGATGAATTTGGCCTAACCATTTGCGGTAGGTTTCTGTTTCCCCATGACTTGGATGTAAATCATCGAGTACTTCATTTGAAACGATGACAAGCTTTGATGCTTTCGATAAAATTGAGTCGATTGTTTTGTATAGTTCGGTTTCTTTCTGCTCCATGCAGCCTTCTACTTCGATACAAGACGTCCCGGTTTCCCAACCGACATATAATTCATTGGCCAGCCAAGTCGTTAAACAATCCCAAAGAATGAAATCATTTTTTTGAATGAATGGAATGACCTCTTCCAACTTTACTGGTTTTTCAATCGTCAGCCAGTCGTTTTCAGCACGGTCATGTCGATGGATTTCAATCCGTTGTTCCATTTCAGGGTCAGTCCTGGTACCGGATGCAATATAGACGAGTCGTCCACCACAATCTCCGGCATTTTTAACGAGCTGTCTTTCAGCAAAAGCACTTTTCCCGCTTCGAACACCACCTGTGATGAACGTTAGTTTTCCTCGAACCATCTAGCCAACTCCTCTTTTAAGACAGCCATTTCTTCCGAATTTTTCATACCAATCCGCAACCATTCACCGTCCATGCCGTAAAAGTTCTCAGAATGTCGAAGGACAATTCCGCGTTTCAATAAGTCTGTATGAAGTTGACGTGAGGTTTGGTCTCCACCTGGTTTGAATGAAAGAAAGTTCACGTCAGAATTAGTTACAGCACAACCGTTCATTTCAAGAAAAGCTTTCAAACTTCTTCGTTGTTCATCGCTCTGTTGAATCGACTTTTCTCGGTACTCAGCTTCTTCCAAACATAACGCGCCAACTTGAGCAGCAATGCCGTTCACATTCCAATGCGGGGCATGTGCTTTAATTTCTGAAATAATGGTTGGATTTCCGACGACATAACCGAGGCGGATTCCAGGAATGGCATACATTTTCGTCATCGAACGCACAATAATTACATGTGGAAATTTCGTTAGCTCTGAGATGAATGACAGTGACTCATCTATGAAATCGATAAATGCTTCGTCTAGGACTATTTGGCAGTTCACTTTCACACCATGACGAACCAGTTTAATCAGTTCTTTACGTTCAGGTAAAATGCCCGTTGGATTATTTGGCGTACACAAATAAAGTACATCGGCGTATTCCATTGCTTTCTGAATGTCATTCATCGGTAATTTGAATCCACTTTCTTCTGTGGATAAAACACGTACGATTTCAACGTTTTTTGCGCTCAAAGTCGTTTCATATTCCGAAAATGTCGGATGCACAATCACTGCTTTTTTCCCTCTGTACCTTTCAGCAATCAGCGCTAACAGTTCTGCTGCCCCGTTCCCAATAAATAAAGATGCTTTGTCAATCTGATGAAATTTCGCTGATGCGGTTAAAAACGGCTCCCCTTCAGGATCTGGATACTGATTTATCTTATTGAACAAATCGGGCCATACTTTTTGAATGCTAATCGGTGGGCCAGCTGGATTAACATTTTCGCTAAAATCTAAGATACGGCTCGGCGGAATTACGCCAAGTTTCTTGTAAAGTTTAAATGGGTTTGCGCCATGTTCAGGTAATTGCATAGATAAACACTCCTAGGACAGTTCCTATAAACCAAAAAAAGAACGAAATGACATGCATTTCAAAAATAGCGGCTTTGATATGAGATGCATCTAGCGGAACTAGACCGGGGCCAAGTTTTGGTCGCTCTGATGTTCTCCCATGATAAGTTGCTTTTCCTCCTAGCGTAATACCAAGTTGCCAGGCGGTTGCAGCTTCCAAATAACCGCTATTTGGACTTGGATGTCTACGGGCATCTTTTAACCATCCCGAAAATCGTTTAATAAATGGGAGACGACTTCTATTTGGTGCATAAAGAATCATTAATAATCCAGACATTCGTGCTGGGATAAAGTTCAGTAAATCGTCAGCGCGTGCTGAAAACTTTCCGAATTTCTCATATCGCTCATCTTTATAGCCAATCATTGAATCCAATGTATTGACCGCTTTGTACAACCACAATCCCGGTGCACCGAGTAAAAACGCCCAAAATAGTGGCGAAGTGATGCCGTCCGCAATATTTTCCGAAACTGTTTCCACCGTTGCTCGTGAAATTTCACTTTCATTTAGTTTTTCAGTATCGCGGCCAACTATCCACGACAATTTTGTGCGGGCTTCCGGCAGATTCCCTGTGAGGAGAGGTCTATGTACGTCTAGCGCCGCGTCTCGCAAACTTTTTTGGGCAAGACCGACTGCAATTAGAATGCTTTCAATTACAATACCAAGAAATAGATGGACAGAATACGCGAACTCTACAATGATAAAAATGATGCTCACAACAATTATAATCGTGAGAAAAAGAACTAGTGCGCCTTTTAGTATGCGGTATCGTCCTTTATTGAAATGCTCGGTCATTTTAGAAATAAATATGCCAATCCAACGAACAGGATGCGGCCAATTAGGTGGATCGCCAATCATTCGATCAAGTAAAAAACCGATCGAAATCGCTATGAAATGCGCTGGGATCAAGTCGCTCCCCCTTTTGCTTTCTTATACGTTTGAATCGCTCTAACTGTGCAATCAAAGACTCCCCCGGCGATTAGTTTGCCAAGTGCCGTGATTGGACCTGCGTATGGAAGCATTTCTCCTTGTTGGGTAGCTGCGACAAGAATACTATCAGTAGATGTGCCCGTTGCGATTGTTTGGGTCAACGGATCTTGTACGTTTTCTACTTGAAGTGCTTTTGACTTTGCTTCTGTTGCTGTAATCATCGCTTGAATAAAAGCTTCATCTGGTAAGTGTCCGTTAATAATGACCCAAGTATTAATCGTTCCTACTTTTGGTGGTTCATCACGTGTAATTGCTTGTGATACATCAACTGCATTTCCAACTCCAGCAGTCACTGCAATGATAACTTTTCCGAAGTCGCCTTCATATTCATCAATTTCGACATCCTCTGTCGTAACTGCCGTCATCATTGCGACGGTTTCAGTTAATGAAAATTCTTTTGTTTCTAGATAAGTCGCCATTTCTTTTTTCACATCTTCACTGCTATACGTGCTGTCAACATGGCGGTTCACAAATGTCCGATACCAACCCATTCCAGCATTATGGACTGCAGATGATAACGTTTTGAGTGGTTGATGGGCACGGAAAACGACGAATTCTTTTGAGCGGAGAAAATTAGATTTTGTAATCTCCATGGCAACTGTTTCACCATTTACATCCGGCAACAATGTAATTTGTGGCTTTGGTAATTCCGGGTGTGGTTGTGTTTTTATGCGCGCCTGATAAACAGTTTCGATTGCCTCTTCTTTAACAACTTCTTGTGGCAAACCGATCTTTGAAATCTCGCCTTGATCCATAAGCAGCAGCCGGTCGCAATATAAAGAGGCTAAGTTTATGTCGTGGAATACGGAGATAATGGTGAGTCCTTTTTCGACCGCTTCTTTACGGATTGTATCCAAAAGTTGTTGTTGATGGGCGATGTCCAAGTGATTGGTTGGTTCATCCAATAATAAAATTGGAGCGACCTGGGCAAGTGCTTGTGCGACGAAAACGCGCTGTTGCTCGCCGCCCGACAATAATTCAATAGACTGGTTCTCATAACGTGTAATCGCCGTGCTTTTCATCGCTTCTGTGACTGCCTTCTCATCTTCTGTAGACCAAGAAGAGAAAATCCCCGTTTGATGCGGATACCTACCCAACTCTACGGTTTCTCTTACAGTATGAGAAAAAGCGTGGGCATGTAATTGTGGTAAAACTGCTACTTTTCGCGCGAATTCCTTTTGTGTATAGTCGGAAGCTTTCTTGCCATCAATGGTGACGGATCCACTTTCAGCGGTTAAAATGCCGGATATAATTTTTAGCAAGGTTGATTTTCCGCTTCCGTTCGGCCCTAAGATACCTAGAACTTCACCTTTTTTCACATTGAAGGAGACAGACTTAACGATTAACTTATCGCCGTAACCGCCCGATAGGTTTTCAACTTGTAACATTTTACATCGCTCCCCTTCTTCTTTGACGGTAAAAGATGAATGCAAAGACAGGCGCCCCGATAAACGCTGTAATCACGCCAACTGGCAATTCTGTTGGTGAAATAATTGTTCTGGCAACTAGATCACAAATAATCAATAAAGAAGCTCCATTCATAAAAGATAGTGTTAGTAAATGACGATGATCTGATCCCCACATCAACCGTGTCATATGTGGAACGACGAGACCGATAAAACCAATCGTTCCCGATACGGCAACAGCTGAACCGGTGAGAATCGATCCGCCGATTAAAATCATAAATTTCCGTCGTTTCACATTGACGCCGAGGTGATGCGCACGTTCTTCACCGAATAGCATTGCATTTAATTCCCTACGATTGAACCAAAGCATGGCCGAACCGATTACCACGAAAGGCAAAATCATTGTAATATAATTCCATCCCCTCATCGAAACGCTACCAAGAAGCCAACCGATAATTTGTCGCAGCTCTTCTCCTGTGAGTGCAATCATAAGGGATAAAACTGAACCTAAAAATGAACCAAAAATAATTCCTGTTAATATGATCGTTTCCATTTTCATGGCCCTGTCAACGAGTTTCGCAAAGCCCAAAACGAGAACCATCGTTAACCCCGCGCCAATCATGCTGAAAACAGGTAGCGTGTATGTGCCTAAAACCGGTAGTGATAATCCGAAAAAAAGCGTCATCACAGCACCAACCGAGGCGCCGGACGACACTCCGAGTGTGTAGGGATCTGCAAGCGGATTTTTGAGGAGTCCCTGGAAAGCTGCACCAGCAATTGCCAAAGATGCCCCGACAAGACCAGCTAAAAGGACCCGCGGCATACGAATTTTCCATAGGATGTTTGTTGCGATTTCATCCACTTCTCTATTCCAAAATGTCCTTAGTGGAATATCCACCGTACCGATTGATACACCGAGCCATATCGCCACAACGAGTGTGGCGATCGAAACGATGTAGGCAACGCTTGATTTATTCACCAAAAGCCTCTGGATAAATTGCCTTTGCAATTGCTTCAAGACCTTCCGCAAGACGTGGGCCTTGACGACTTGTGATATTTTCGTCGACTTGAACGACAGCTTCTTCTTTAATTGCCGTAATTGTGCCGAAACCGTCGCGCGCATAGACATCTTCAACAGCTGTGTCGATATAGTCGTACATAACGACTATCACTTCTGGATTTCGGTTAATAATTTCTTCCGGATCCATCATGAACCAACCTTCTTGGTCAGCGGCAATATTTTCTGCGCCAACTAAGTCAAGCAATTCTTGTGTAAATGTCTTTGCGCCTGGTGTGTAAATTTCTGGAGCCGGTGATGTTTCGACAAATACAGTCTTTTTCGCATTAACGGCTTTAACTTTTTCGACGACTTCATCGACTTTTGATTTCATATCGTCAATAATTCCAGCTGCTTCTTTTGTTTTGCCTGTTGCTTTACCAATTGTTTCGATCGTTTCATACGTTTCTTCAAAGTTCAGCGCATTTTTCACAACAAATACAGTCACTCCCGCATCACGAATTTGTTGGTAGCCTTCTTCTGACATGCCATATGCTGATTCATGCCCGAAGACGATATCCGGATTCAATGCGATGATTGCTTCAACATTAAACTCAATTCCACCGATTTTTTCTTTTTCACCTGTAGCTTCGGGATAATTATCAAAATCCGATACACCTACAACTTCATCACCAAGACCTAGTTCAAATAAAATTTCCGTGTTACTTGGGATCATTGAGACGACTTTCTCCGGCGCTGCTTCAATCGTCACTTCTATACCGACTGAGTCCGTCATTGTTACTGGGAAAGTTTCTTCTACAGTTACGTCCCCTGTGTTTGTTTCGTTCTCTTTCGGTTTATCGTCTGCCGCATTTCCGCCGCATGCAGCTAGCAAAAGTACTGCCAAAATCGACGTAACCATTAACTTCCATAAGTTGTTCTTCATTCTTTTTTCCTCCATTTTTTCCAAATAAAAATCCCCCGTATCGCTACGGAGGAATAAAGTCAGTAAAAATCAATTGCCAAATGGGCAGATTTTCACCAGTCCTATTCCTCGTAGGTTTTGGTCGATTCATAAAGGCAGGTCTCCTGGCTCGTGCTCAAAGCGTTTCGCGTCTTCCCGGAGTTTTCCAGTGACGTACCTGCGAATTGCTCACACTTACAGTGGCGGGACCGCGTCGGATTTAAACCGACTTCCCTTTTAACCTCGTTTGTTATAGCGAGGCACCTTTATGTTTGGTTATGTTTTTTATCTTCATAAATTAGTATACTACAACTTCTTTTCGTGTCTAGACATCGAATTTCATTTCGCATAAATTATATACCTATCCGGTGCACTTCCAATATAGGAAAACGGATAGCATGTGGATAATGTTAAAATCTCATCGGGTGCTGTTGAACGTATGACTGTACGATCATCTGCATCGACGATTTCGGTATCGAAAATTGTGTAAATGAATGTTCCCGTTTTCATCTTCACGTGGATTTCGTCGCCGTGTTCGAGTTCTCCAAACTGGCGAAATACTGTATCTCGATGGCCTGATAAGAGGATTTGGTCGTTTTGTCCAGGTAATGCTGTGCTGCTGAAATGGCCGACACCTTTGGCTAATTCGTCTTCATGAGTTCCTTCTATGATTGGAATTTCGCGGTCTAAGCGCGGGATATACAAAACACCGATTGAATCGCCTTCTTTTAGGTCGCTATAAACGATTGGCTCAGTATTTTCGGCAGTTAATTCATCGCGTGGAATTATTTCGTCCGAGACAAATGCTTTTGCTTCTTTCAACATTTTGTCTTGTTGAAAATTAGAAACGCCAAATTGCCAAGCTGCATATATGCAAAATCCTGCACCTACGGTAATTAATAAAATCGATAGTAACTTCCGCATAGACATCCCCCTCTTGTACTGAAAAAGTTAAAACTATACTCACTTTAAAAGTATCATAATATTTCATCTTTCTCCATCACTGATTGAACTAAATTCAAAAAACACCACACCAAGAAATTGCTATGTACAATTTCTTAGGTGTGGTGATATGGATTACATTTTTTCTGGTGCTGATACGCCGATTAATTTTAATGCATTTGCGATTGTTGTGCGTGTTGCTGTGACTAAGGCTAAGCGCGCTTCGGTCATTTCATGATTTGCAGGGTCTAAGACTTTTTCTGCATTGTAAAATGAATGGAAAGTTGCTGCTAATTCTTGAATATAGGTTGCAATCCGATGCGGTGCGCGCATTCTAGCAGAATCTGCAATTACTTGCGGGAAATCCCCAATCTTTTTCAACAACTCAATTTCCTGTTTTGCCGTTAAGAGTCCTGCCCCTTCTACTGATGGCTGAAGGTCAAGTTCTTTTGATTGACGGAGGATTGATGAAATCCGTGCATGTGCGTATTGTGCGTAATATACTGGGTTTTCATTAGACTCTGAAACCGCAAGATCTAAGTCGAAGTCCATTTGTGTGTCGCCTGACCGCATAACAAAGAAATACCGAACTGCGTCTAAGCCGACATCTTCGACTAGTTCACGCAATGTCACAGCTTTTCCTGTCCGTTTACTCATCATCATACGCTCGCCGTCTTTATATAGATGCACCATTTGTGCAACAATGACTTCTAATTTATCTTCTTCATAGCCTAGTGCCTCGATTGCTGCCTTCATGCGCGGAATATACCCGTGATGGTCAGCTCCCCAAATATTAATGAGTTTGTCAAAACCACGTTGGATTTTATCTTCATGATAAGCGATATCTGGTGTGATGTATGTGAATGATCCATCTTGCTTTATTAACACACGGTCTTTGTCGTCGCCAAATGTTGTCGAGCGGAACCAGGTAGCACCGTCTTCTTCATAGATATGGCCATTGTCACGAAGTTTGCTGAGTGCACTTTCAATTTTACCGCTACCGTATAATGTAGACTCTGAAAACCAGTAATCGAATGGTACGCGGAAGTTTTCCAAGTCTATTTTCAACTTCTCCAATTCATACTTCAAGCCGTATTCACGAAAAAACTCATAGCGTTCTTTTTCCGGTAGATCTTTGTATTTATCGCCAAATTCCTCGACTAACTTTTCACTAATTGTAATAATGTCTTTCCCTTGATAGCCGTCTTCTGGAAGTTCTTTTTCCTCTCCGAGCGCTTGAAAATAACGTGCTTCGACAGACAATGCAAGATTGTCTATTTGACTACCAGCATCGTTAATATAATATTCTCTTTCAACATTGTAACCAGCAAAGTCTAATAAGTTACAGAGTGAATCGCCGACAGATGCTCCCCGTGCATGACCTAAATGGAGATCTCCTGTTGGATTTGCAGATACGAATTCTACTTGAATTTTCTCTTCGTTGCCTGAATTGCTACGACCGTACTCTTCACCTTGGTCAAGAACTGTTTTCACAACTTCTTGTAAATAATCTTTTTGTAATGTGATGTTAATAAAGCCCGGACCTGCGATATCGATAGACTCAATTGAGCCGCTCTTTTTGTCAATATGTTCAACGATGGCTTCTGCAATGGCACGCGGTGGCTTTTTAGCAATTTTTGTTAGTTGCATCGCAATATTTGTTGCATAGTCGCCGTTTCCTTTATTTCTAGGTGTTTCAAGCATAACTGATGGAATATTTTCTTCTTCCGTCAATTTAGCTAATAATATTGCGTCATGAATGGCTGATTTTACTTTTTGTTGAATTTGTTCGACTGCGTTCATTTTGTTCCCTCCGTATATGTAATTCTCAATTTGTAAGTGCCAAGTAGCGAGCTTTCTGTATGGAGTTCATAGTGTACGAAAAACTGTCCGCTTACTTCAGGGATTTCTTCCTTAAATTCGAGCCCGATTGTTTTTACTTGTAACGCAAACTTTACGGGTCCGTTCGTATACTCGCCTTCTCGAATTTGTTCTAAGTCAAGTGGAAGTCGCATTTTAACTGCGCCGCTTCGCAAGATTAATGCATCTCGATTCGTTATTTTCAATGTTGTTTGAGTAGATGCACCCTGATGATTTTCATCGTATTTCACATACAACGCACTCTGTTTTCGTATGATTCGACCTGTTGCTTGTAATTCATATGTCTCGGTTTTCTGTTCTGGATGCCGGATAGATGAATGAAGCTGAATGTCTACAGCTTGACCTATCTTTTTCGATTCCACCTCGTTCACCCTCTTCGTGAAAATATCCTCTTATTATAACGTTTTTTTGTACAGTATTCCAATTAAGGTCGCCAATATTAATAAATTTCGCATTTGCTACCGTTTAATCTCTTGATTTGCGTTGCATACTAGAAAGAACAACATGGACGGAACGGGGGATATTATGCGACGTACGGTTTATGTAAAAAAGAAAAAAAGAAGAATGTTTTGGCGCAGGATTTCATTACTCACTTTGACAATGCTAACTGCCATGCTGACATTATACGGTTCACTGCGACTCTATGCACAAATTGCAGGAGCCCCCTCTTTAAGTGTTCCAAAAGCTTCAGTTTTTTTAGACAATCAAGATCATCAAATTGGTGATCGGTTCTCAGCTGAAAGGCGGTATTGGGTTGGAATAGATGAGATTTCACCATTTTTGCTAGATGCCGTGATTGCTACTGAAGATCGCAACTTTTATAAGCATCACGGATTTGACTTCAAACGAATTGGCGGCGCGATACTAAAAGACGTGAAGACAAGAAGTAAAGCGGAAGGTGCAAGTTCGATTACGCAGCAATATGCGCGCAATCTATATTTGACGCATGCAAAAACCTGGACTCGTAAGATTAATGAAGCAGTGTACGCATACCGCTTGGAATTGTTTTATGAAAAAGATGTTATTTTAGAAGGTTATTTAAACACCGTTTACTTCGGACATGGGATGTATGGGGTAGAAGCTGCTAGCAAGTTTTATTTTGGAAAATCTGCAAAAGATTTAACATTAGAAGAATCCGCTGTTATCACAGCTATTGCCAAGGGACCTTCTGTATATTCTCCGGTAGATCACCCTAACAACTCCGCAGGACGGAAAGAACTGGTATTAGCCTTGATGAAAGCACAGGGATTCATCACTGAAAAGCAAGCAAAACGCGCGGTCGAGGCGCCAATTGTCATTAAAGCAGAAGAATGGATTGACACAAAACGAGTTGCACCATATTTCCTAGACGAGGTATGGCGAGAAGCTGAAAAAATTTTATCATCGAAAGGTAGATCGCCAGCAGAAGGTGGTTGGACCATTCGAACGACGCTCGACCAGCATCATCAACAAACCGCTGAAGCAGTCATTGATAAATGGATGCCAGATTCAGGTCTTCAAGTTGGCTTTATCTCCATTGAGCCAAGTAGTGGTGCCGTTACTTCGTTAGTAGGCGGTGTAGATTATAATGAAAGCCCATTTAACCGGGCAACTCAAGCGAGACGCCAACCTGGTTCAGCGATGAAACCAATTCTGTACGCCGCAGCATTGGAGAATGGGTTTAATCCACTTACATTTCTGTTTCCTAAAAAAACAATATTCACATACGGTGAAAAAACTTATGAACCCAAAAATGTGAATGATCAATATGCGACACATCCGATTTCACTCGCGCAAGCTCTAGCCATTTCCGATAATGTATTTGCGGTAAAGACCCTTGAGGAAGTTGGTTTTAAAAGTTACCAAGGAATGGCTAATCGACTCGGGCTAGATATCACAATCCCAACAATTCCTGCAACCGCTCTGGGCACAACTGAAGTTACTTTGTCTTCAATAACGAATGCATTCAGTCGGATTGCGGCCAGTGGATTAGATATTGAAGCAACAACAATTCGTTCGATTACCGATGTAGAAGGAAAAGTGATCTACGAAAAACCAACAAAAAAAGTAAAACGTGTCCTCTCTGAAGAAGATTCGTTCATACTCACTCATCTATTGACGGGAATGTTTGATCCGGTCTTTAATGATTACTCAAATTCTACCGGATTATCGATGCGCCCTAAAATGACAAGATCTTATGCAGCTAAATCAGGAACAACCTTATGGGATCAACACTTGGTCGGCTATTCTCCTTCCTTAACAGCTGGTATTTGGACAGGTTTTGATGTGGATTTACGTTTGGAAGACCCGGAAGATAAAGCAGCGTCTAAAAAGATATGGATAGAATTTATGGAGTCCGTGCATAGTGGTAAACCTGCGGAGGCATTCATCCCCCCAGATGGCGTAAACGGTGTCATTATAGATGTAGAAACTGGCGGCCTTGCTGTGAACGAATGCGAAAAGCAACGACTTGTCTATGTGAAGGAAAAAGATATGCCACAAAAATTATGCACTGATAAAACATTGCAAGAAAAAAGAAATTCCAATGTTGATGACGACAGCTTTGAACTCTTCCCTTTTTCATTTTTCGATTGAGTCGGCTTATTAAAAAAGCTTCTATTCCTAGTTAACTAAGGAATAGAAGCTTTTTTTACCGATTAGAACCGATCGCATCATTAGAATATCAGGCTTGGGTTTGTTTGACGTCCTAAATGCACGTTTAAGAACTAATTCGGTAGTCCTAGCTTACATATGCAAGCTATCTATAAGTGTACTTTCTTTTATCCTGACATTCAACTATCATGATGAAAGATGTCAAAAAATGTCGCAATTTGTTCATAATTTTGACGATTATACACGTAGCCCCTCATGTAATTCTGGGTTGCTACGATTCCATATTTCTTCATTATGTTCTTTTAAAAAGTCAGCAAGTACGCGTTTTGATGTATCATCCATTTCGTCAACCATAATTCTTCCTTTCATGGATCGGTCCATGCGGTTCATATGGTCTGGAAAGTTTTTGTAGCCCCGACGAATGGATCGGTCGATGACCATTTCACAAGCCGTCACTCCGGAATAAAAAGGACCTTCTTCTTTATAATCAATCGTCACCCAAACTAACCAATAGGCTTTGCCATTTGCGGACTCTTCTCTAGTTGGTAAAAATCGAATGCCCCGTTCGAGCGGGCTTCTGGCATGCATTGCGCCAATTTCAATCGTCGCAATTTCTTCTTCAACGTCGATGACGACTGGCGACACATTTTCCAATGATAATGATCCAATCCCGAATCCTTTATGACCGTCAGTCGGATCATCTTTTATAATTGTAAAACCTATTTTCGGCTTTGGTTTTTGTTCATTCCCCATTTTGTTACCCCTCCAACTCTGATAGTATCATTAGTATACTTGATACATTAGAGGAGGGAAAAGAATATGCCATATGTCACAGTAAAAATGTTCGAAGGTCGTACTGATGAACAAAAACGTGCGCTTTGTGAAAAAGTCACAGAAGCTGTTTCAGAAACAACTGGCGCACCAGCTGAAAATGTCGTTGTTTTCATTGAAGAAATGTCCAAAAATGATTATTCAGTAGCCGGTAAACGTCCAGTCGATCATTAAACAAAAATAGCTGGCGCTCGATTTTTTTCATCGATCGCCAGCTTTTATATTTAGGCAGTACGTGCCAAGTCGTTTATAAAGTTGAATGCTTCTTCAAATTCTGTTTCAGAAAACTTCAACTTGTTTTTGACAACTTGAACTTTTTCGATTTGCTCTTTTTTCTCGTACTGATCAAAATACAATAGCGTCGAGACCAATTCAAGAAATCGAGAACTTTTCACCTGCATTTTTTGGATGAAATCTGGAAGGACACTCGGCACCTTATCCACTTTTTCTAAAAAGCGCTCCCCCTCAGGAGATACATTATATTGGTATTGAATATAGGATCCTTTGTCGACTCGTTGTTCCTTTAGAAAACCCATTTCACATAATTCCTCAATGCGTAATGTTAATTCTTCCGAATAGGGACCATACATATGTAGTTCAAATTTCTCCGAAAAAGGGAAATCCATTTTCTTTGCGATGTAAATCATTTTCTGAAGTTTTTTTCTTCCAGTTACCTCTTCCGCCAATGAAATAAATTGTACGATTTTTGCGTGTTCTTGCAACAAGTTGTCCACCCTTTCTAATTTTTCAACATCCTTAAGATTTTTTGATACAACGGATTGTTCTCTTGCCCAGCTTCGAGTAAATCCTCTGGAAAATAAAGTTTGTGATCCGTTCTTCGTTTTCCGGAAATCGCCTCAACAATATCCGATGACTGAGAGATTTCACTTAAGTCCCCATTTGGCAATTTCAAAAATATTGGCAGTCGCTCATTTTCTTCTCCTGGTCTATAAAAGTCATAAGGCAAATCTGATGAAGAGTCTACAACTAAATAGTAGTCGGGATCAATACCCGCTTCTAAAAAGAGTGATTTTATTTCATGCATTTTTTCATATTCAATCGCAGGGTTGAACTCTACGTATTGAAAGAGACGCCGGTTAAGGAACCGATTGCTTAAATCTGAGAGTATTTCATCAGATTCTTTGGTCCACATTTGGAAATAAGTTGTCATTACGCCTTCATCAAGGGCAATATAATCTTCTAATATTAAGGTTTTATCAAAAAAAGTTTGGAAATGAACGGGTTTCTGTTTAAATTCATAACCCGTTTCATATAGATATTTAGCACGATGAAGAATTTTCGTTAAAATCACTTCTGCACTTCTCGATACTGGATGAAAATATACTTGCCAATACATTTGATATCGGCTCATGATGTAATCTTCAACTGCATGCATGCCGCTTGATTTTACGACGGCTTGGTCTTCAGAAGGTCGCATCACACGTAAAATACGTTCCATGTCAAAATGACCGTAAGAAACGCCTGTAAAATAAGCGTCACGTTGTAAGTAGTCCATGCGATCAGCGTCAATTTGACTGGAGATTAAGCTCACAACAAGTTTGTCTGGATATGTTTTTCCAATCACATCGGCTACTCTTTGTGGGAAAGTCGTTGAAATTCGACTTAAAACTGCATTGACTTCCGTATCACCAAGTATGATGGCTTGTGTAAATACTTCATGGTCTAGGTTAAAGACATTTTCAAAAGCATGTGAGTAAGGACCGTGCCCTAAATCATGTAATAATGCTGCACAAAGCGTAACGAGACGCTCTTCATCATCCCATTCCGGTCTGCCACTAAATCCATCGTCTACAATACGACGAACAATTTCATAAACCCCAAGCGAATGATGAAATCGACTATGTTCGGCTCCGTGGAATACGAGATACGTTGTTCCGAGTTGTTTAATACGCCGTAGTCGCTGGAACTCGCGCGTGCCAATCACATCCCAGATGACTTTGTCTCGGACATGAATATATCGATGAACTGGATCTTTAAACACTTTTTCTTCAAATAACTTCTCATTTTTATAATCCATTTTGTACACCTCCGCTATTCCCTTACTCTATTGTACTCAAAATACATGACGTCTGAAAGCAACAAAACTAAAAGAAACTTTTATAATAGGAACACAATCATTTTGTGGATGAATAAAATGACGATTGGATGTACACACTATTGATAGTAATAGATTATGAACATGGCAGGGAGGCACTACTATGGTGAAAGTTAGACAGGATGCTTGGATGGAAGAAAATGATGTGCTATTGGCAGAAACAGTCCTTCGACACGTTCGAGAAGGCAGCACGCAATTAAGCGCTTTTGAAGAAGTCGGAGATGCCTTGAATCGTACAGCAGCAGCTTGCGGTTTTAGATGGAATGCAGTTGTGAGACGTGATTACGAGGACGAGTTGGAAGATGCCAAAAAAGAGAGAAAACAAGCGATACGTATGCTTGGTAAAGATTTTAAGAGACGCGGTCAACAATTATACACACCTACACAAGGAAGTGACGAGGATAATAGGATTGCAGTTCCGTTGTCAGCGTTAACGCTTGATACGGTTATTGCTTATCTTGTTCGCCTTCACCATTCAGGTGCAGGAGATAGCGAGTCTTTCCGCTGGAGACAAACAGCAAAAGCAGCAAACGCTACGATTAAACAGTTAGAGAATGAAGTGAGTAAACTTCGAAATGAAAATGATACGCTACGCTCTGATTACGATCAGTTTGTGCAGATTATGAACCGCGCACGCAGACTTGTAACCCTCGATGGTGAAGATGAACGCACAGCGCCTGTGTTCCAAATGGAGCAAAATGGGAATCTCGTAACGAAAGAACCACCAATCAGCTATTGATTGGTGGTTTTTTTAAGCACTTACTCTATGAGCATTTTTTTATTGCGCTCTACGACCCGGTTCAAATAAAAAGCATACATATCCATTTCATCTTCATGAAATCTGCCAGTCGCAACGTGATTGGAGAGCGATTGGAGTAGCTTCTGAACACGAATATTAACGTCGCTAACCGTCAATTCTTGATTCAATAGTTCAGAGAGCGAGGCCATTACTTCTGGTTTGATATTCGGATAAACAAATTTTGTTTGTTCGCCGTTCTTTCCAACATCATACAGTTCTCTTATTAACTCAGCTCGCTTTGAACCGCTACCTTCAATACATAGATACACTTGAACAGCGATGCCATGGCGAAGTCTCCGTTGTGAGATGCCCGCAAATTTTAAGCCATCAATGCTTAAATCATAGGAACCTGGACAATAAGACCCGACAATTTCATAGGCTTTTATTTGATCAGCCGCTTCTGGAAATAGCCGCTTTACAAATTCAAGCATAATTTCATAACCAGCTGGTATATCGATGGCTGCGTTTTTTTCCGATAGAATCATGGAAATATTTAAGACACCCGCATCCAAAACAACTGCCAATCCGCCGGAATTTCGAACGATAGATTGGTACCCCGCATGTTCTAATCGTGTAGTCGCTACGGATATATTTGGTAGTCTATGATCTTGAATTCCAAGGACAATGGTTTTGTCATGGACCCAAGTTCTAACTGTTGGAATGCTCATCTGCTGGCCTACAAGATGGCATAGCGTATCGTCTGCAGCAAAAGATTCCAGTGCTGAACGATTGAGCGCGCTCATTGATTCATCCAATAAGCGCCATTCAGGGATTCGTAAAAAAGACTCGTATAATGACATTGTTCTATCTCCTACTTATAGACTTTGGGCTGCGGTCAGTAGGCTTAACTTGTACACGTCATCAGCGGAACATCCGCGAGATAAATCGTTAACTGGCGCATTTAATCCTTGTAATACTGGGCCGATTGCCTCGTATCCTCCAAGTCTTTCTGTTAGTTTATATCCGATGTTTCCTGCTTCAAGAGATGGAAACACAAATACGTTTGCATCGCCTTGAATGACTGAATCAGGCGATTTTTTACTGGCAACTTCCGGGACGTATGCTGCGTCAAACTGGAATTCTCCGTCAATTGTTAAATCTGCGTCAAGGTCTTTTGCGATGGCAACTGCGTCTGCTACCTTGGTTGTTTCCTCCGTCACAGCTGAACCTTTAGTTGAAAATGAAAGCATCGCAACACGTGGTTCTATCCCAAATGAACGAGCTGTCTTTGCGCTTTCAACAGCGATTTCTGCTAGTTCTTGTGCATTCGGGGCGATATTGATTGCACAATCTGCGAAGACGAGTCTTTCATCATTTTTCATCATGATAAAAGCACCGCTTGTCCGTGAGACACCTGGTTTTGTTTTTATGATTTGTAGCGCAGGCCGAACTGTATCGGCCGTTGAATGGACTGCTCCACTCACAAGACCATCAGCACGCCCTGAATAGACGAGCATGGTACCGAAGTAGTTCACATTCTGAAGAAGTTCTCTCGCTTGTTCACTTGTGTTTTTTCCTTGGCGACGCTCGACGAATTGTTCGACAAGTTCTTCGAAATAAGAAACTTTTATGGGATCAATAATCAAGATGTTTTCAATATTGATATCGGCTTTAGCTGCTGCATGTCGAACGTCTTCAACATTCCCCAGTAAAATTGGTTCGACAAGCCCTTCTCTTTTTAAGCGCGATGCCGCTTGAAGTACGCGTTCGTCTGTTCCTTCAGGCAACACAATCGACTTTTCAGTTCCTACCAAACGCACTTGGATTTCAACAAATAAATCTGTCATGTATAGTCCACCTTTCATCCTATTCTTATACCTACAGCATACACGATTTCCCCCTTGGATAACAGAATTCCATACTTGTCAAATTGATGACAAAGACCGTTCGGGAGATAGTTTTCTATTCAATTGTGATAAACTATTTTCAGGAAGTAAATTATTGATAAGGGAGTCGAATTATTTTGAATGAAGCAGCAGTTACACTTGATGGATGGTACGCATTACATGATCTTCGGTCAATGGATTGGGCGTCATGGAAGATAATTTCTGATGATGAACGCCAAACTGTAATTGATGAGTTTCATCAATATCTAGACAAGCTCCAAAAAGCACATGATGATAAAACAGGCAGCCATGCTTTCTATACAGTTGTTGGGCAAAAAGCAGATTTCATGTTGATGATTTTGCGTCCAACAATGGATGAGTTACAAGAACTTGAGGCAGAATTTAATAAGCTTGCCATTGCAGACTTTACAGTCCCAGCTTATTCGTACGTTTCTGTTGTAGAGTTATCAAATTATCTTGCAGGAGAATCGAACGAAGATCCGTATCAAAACCCGTACGTTCGCGGACGTTTGTACCCGGAATTGCCACGTAGCCAGTATATCTGTTTTTACCCGATGGATAAAAAGCGCGACGGCGATGATAACTGGTTCATGCTTGATATGGAAACGCGTAAAAAATTGATGTATGACCATGGTATGATTGGTCGTAGCTATGCTGGGAAAATCAAACAAATCATTTCAGGATCAGTCGGTTTCGATGATTATGAGTGGGGTGTTACGTTGTTCTCAGATGACGTGCTACAGTTCAAGAAAATCATTTATGAAATGCGTTTTGATGAAGTAAGCGCACGTTATGCTGAATTCGGATCGTTTTTCGTGGGTACGCTTTTAGATGGCGATAAGACTGATGCGTTTTTTAAGATTTAATTAATTAAGTCACTATCCACAATTCTATTTTTAGCGAGTACTTGAATTCATTATTCGAGTACTCGTTTTTTATATGGTTCGTTGATTTCCGTTTCGGGGGGACGTGTTCCGGCGGGCGAGCGCCGAGTTGCTGGAGTCGCCCCCCTCCACTCCAATCAACCACTTTCACTATACTAAGGATGTTATTTAGTGTTTTCTTATCCTCTGATTTACTTGAGCATCAGCTTTCGTACGGGTATAAGGTCCCGACTTGCAAGCAAAATCGTTTGAGTGCAAGCAAATCACTGTTAACTGCAAGGAAAACCCGTCAAAGTGCAAGCAAACCTCTTATTAGTGCAAGCAAATTACCGTTGAAGGGCTTTCTCAAGTTATTTAGTACCCAACCACGACAAAATATCTTTCTTCACATCATTCCCATTCCAAAATGTTAGCGCTTTCCCCTCCCCTATCCGATTGACGAGCTGTTCTACATATTCTGTTCCAAGTAAATAACCAAGCCGATTATGACCAAAATAACTACCACCGGATAGACGGAACCATTCTTTTTCTTTTGCCATGTCCCAGCCTGATGATGCATCTTTCAAGAAACGTCTTTTGATTTCGGTTTTGTTCTCTTCATAGCATGTAACCCATGAATCCCCCTCGTCATCATACGTAAAGTAAACGGATTCTTTCAAATCAGGAACTATCTGCTTGGATAAATACGTTGCAGCACCTTCTGTGTAAAGCGTTGTGAGTCCATGCATCCAATCGACTGATTCCCAGTCCATGCTTTGATTTGTAGCCAATGAAAAATGAGCGACATGGCCAATTTCATGCGCGACAATTACCTTCAGATGCTCTATGTCCGCCGATAATTTCTCGACTGCAAAGTAAATTTCTCGTTTATTGTCTCTCGTCACAAATGCATTTGATCCGAATGTGCCGACGAGCAGTTTATAGCTAAGGGCTAGTTTTAAATTGAAGGTTTCAGTAAACGAAGTTTCAATTTCTTTTATGATACTTGGAAGGCGTTCTGAGATTAGTTTGATATCCCTCACTTTTGTCGGATATTTTGCCATTGCCATTTGAAGACGTTCTTCTGTCTTTGGACAATGCATAGGATAGTATTGATCAAATATTTCTGGGTGCCTGTTAAGATACATTTCTAAATCAGGCATTCTAAAGTTTTGGTTTGCTTCATATAATGTTAAAAAGTCTGGAATGATGTTTTCTATGCGCATTAGGAATCCCCCTTTTTCCCATAGTTTACCACAAGCGTTCATGCTTTTCTGTCATCTTTACGGCTACCTTTGCATATCTTTGCGTGAGGAGGTTTTTCTTTGGCAGTGATTGCTCACAATGAGGCAGAAGTTGAACTACTTGCCCGGCTAATGCGTGCCGAAGCGGAAGGCGATGGCCAGTTAGGTATGCTGATGGTCGGAAACGTTGGCGTCAACCGCGTGCTTGGTGATTGCCTAGATTTCAATGATATTCGAAGCTTGCAAGATATGGTATTTCAATCGCCCGGAGGCTTTGAAGCAACACAAAAGGGCTACTTCTACCAACGTGCACGTCCGGAAGATATAGCACTTGCCAGACGAGTTCTCGCAGGGGAACGCTTTGATCCTGCTACCCGTTCATTATGGTTTTTTATGCCGACAGGTGATTGCCCAGCTCAGTGGTATGGGCAGTGGAATACCGGCCGCTACAAATCACACTGCTTCTTTTCACCACTCGTAGCTGTTTGTCCGACAGTTTAAGTGACTGTGATAGAAAAAATCTATGTCTTTTATTCATACAATGAAAGGATGACTGAATGGTCCAATATTATTGGAATCCAAATTTTCAACAACCGAGAATGCAAAATCCAAACATGCAACAAATGCCGCAGATGCAAATGGGGCAACAGCAAATGGTTCCTCCTCCGGTAACACTTCCAAGTGGAGCACCTGCTGGATTACCTGCAGGAGAACAGTCGTATATTGAGAATATTTTACGGTTAAATATCGGTCAACCAGGAATATTCCATTTTTCATTTTCGAATACACTTGGTGATGATTTAAACG
Organism: Sporosarcina sp. Y1009; assembly: GCF_057669865.1. Lineage (NCBI taxonomy): Bacteria > Bacillati > Bacillota > Bacilli > Caryophanales > Caryophanaceae > Sporosarcina > Sporosarcina sp. Y1009. The sequence goes on from NZ_JBYHFO010000009.1 coordinate 115,252, forward strand.
TGCGGAATGTCGCTGGGTATGTAGAGGCTGCGGGTCGTGATCATGTCATAATCCATGAAGCAGGTACCGATCATCAATTCCTTTTTCCAATGATTTACTTTGATTATGCAGAGTTTGAAGGCCAAGTGAATTATTTCCCTCAAACTATGCAACCACGTCAAATATGAAAAAACTTCCGCTTGCCAGAATACGGCTAGCGGAAGTTTTTAATTTGAGAATTTAAGTGCAGCGATGATAAACATAATCCATCCCGCTATAAATGCAACGCCGCCGATTGGTGTGATTGCACCCAGGATACCAATACCTGACAAGCTCAAAATATATAAGCTGCCTGAGAAAATAATGATTCCTGCAAGTAGTAACCATCCCGCCCAAGTTAGTTGAGAAATCGGTCCTAATAACGATGAATTCATCAGAATCCCAATCGCGATCAAGCCCAGCGCGTGAAACATTTGATATTGAACAGCTGTTTCCCAAACAGCTAAGTAATGCTCAGAAAGTTTCTCTTTTAGTGCATGCGCACCAAATGCACCGAGCATGACAGCAATTGCAGCATTCACCGCACCAGCAATTATGAAAAATGGCATATCTATTCCTACCTTCTTTTTGAATATTACTCATTAAAAATCAAATATCGAGCCACCGTTTGCGCCTTCTTCTTCCATCGGTTTCGCTTCGAGCGATTGGATTGGCTGAACTGCATGTGATGTAAGCATCTTCGGAATAATCTTCTCTTCGTTTCGCGGTTTTCCTCCGAGTGCTACTTCACAAAGCGATCTAATTGCAGCGAGCGCTTCCCTCATTTCACGTTCATCTTCAGTTTTCTTGGCGGCAGTTAGTTGCCGCTCCATTTCAAGAAATACTTGATTGTAGGAAATCATTAATTATCATCCCTTTGTCTTTCAAAATATATGTTGTCACTTTACCTTAACACGCGTTCTATTCGAATTAAAGAATGTCGCCTGTTTGGCACCAATTGATCGGTTCTTCATCCCAAGACTTTAAAATGGCGTTTGCTTTCGAATAGGGTTTGCTGCCAAAAAAGCCACGTCTTGCACTTAAAGGGCTTGGATGAAAGGATTCGATAATGACATGCTTCGACACATCGATTAGCTTTTTCTTCTCCTGCGCAGGTCTTCCCCACAGGATGAATACGATGGGTTTTTCCCTATCAGATAGCTTCCGAATGACTTCATCGGTAAATATTTCCCACCCTTTGTTTTTGTGGGAATGCGCTTGCCCTTCTCTCACCGTCAAGGCAGTATTTAGCATGAGAACCCCTTGTTTTGCCCAACCAGTAAGCGTTCCATCTTGCGGAAGTGAACAGCCTATATCCTCAGAGAGCTCTTTAAACATATTCCGTAAACTTGGTGGGATTTTCACGCCTGGTTTTACGGAAAAACTTAACCCATGGGCTTGTCCCGGTCCGTGATAAGGATCTTGTCCCAAAACCACTACATTCACGTCATGAAACGGCGTTAATTGAAACGCAGTCCATAAACTTTCTTGCTGTGGATAAATCGTCTCAATAGCGTATTCTTTACTCAAAAACTGGTGAAGCTTTGTGTAATAGGGTTTCATAAATTCTTCACCTAAGACGTCGTCCCAATCATTCCCGAAAATCTCACTGCTCAAATTTGTCACTCCTTGAACTCGATCGTTACATCATAGCCAGCGAATAAAAACATTTCTCGCAATGTCTTTTCAGCGTTTTTTTCAGCCATTTGTAAAACACCTTGTTCCTCGGCTTCTTTTGAAATTATCTCTTTTGCTTCCTCAGCTAATGCATAGGCTTCTTCGATATTGGCTTCTTCTCGTAATAGACCTTCATATGAATAGTTCTCGACTTTATCGAAGGATAGCTCAGCACCGCCTAAAAATATTGCGTGTGGCAAAGTCAATTTGGCCGTTTTCTTGACATCATCGAAAACGAGATCATCCTTCGATAAGGTAGATAAATCCACACCCGCTTTCACAGACCCTGGAATGACGACTAAGACAACACGCTTCGTACCTGGTATGTTCAGTCCGATGTCTTTTCCGAACACCTTGTTGTCTTGTCGTTTTATAATAGCCTTGGAATAGGCTTCTACCGTCGCGAGCTCATTCAAGTCTATTATTCGCTCTAAAAATGCGCCTTTTTCTTCCGTAAAAGTACTTCCTGTTTTCAAGAAATAAAACGTTGCAAAAGGCAACGCAATTAGTAACGTAAGGATAAGAAGGGCTATGATCAAAATCGATTTCTTCCAGACTGCAAAGAATAGTTTCCCGACACCCCAAAATCCTGTCCGATGATTTGCCGTTTCTTCTACTGTGACAGCTGTCTCATCTTCACTGGCCTTTATTTCTTTAAGAAGACGTTCAATTTCATCCATTTTTTTATTTTTCGACATAAAGACCCTCCTTTTCATCTTAATTCGACTCGTACTAGTATACTTATATTATAGCAAATCCAAGTTTCAACAACTAGAATTAGTGATAAACTATTTACGGAGGGGTTCGACATGTCCGATATGCATATGAAAAATAAATTAGCGAAAATTACTGAAGCGGCGAAAAATGGCAAACATATTACTGAACGTGCGAAAAGCTTTGGTTTTAAAGTTTTTTTGGTCTTCGTTGCACTCGGAATAGTGGTTCTTGTCGGATTTTCTGCGGCTCTGTTGTTTTATGGGCATCAGATTAACGCAGCTATTTTCTTCCTCATATCCGCTGTATTTGGATACGCCCTGTTTAAATTAATCACTGCGGATGATATCCGAAATTTGTAGTTTGATATTAATTTGGTAAAATGAATAGTAATTCCATTCAAAATAAAAGGAGACTTCCAATATGACTTTAAAAAAGATATTAACGATAGCAGGATCAGATACTTCAGGCGGCGCAGGTATTCAAGCTGACTTGAAAACTTTTCAAGAACATGGAACATACGGCATGACAGCTTTAACAGTTGTTGTCACAATGGATCCAACTAATTGGAATCACAGTGTTTATTCACTTCCTGTAGACGTACTAAAAGCGCAAATTGCAACCGCTGTTTCGACGGGAATTGACGCCATTAAAACAGGTATGCTTAGCACTGAAGAAGTAATTGAAACTGCAGGTAATGCGATTAAAGAATCGAAACTTTCTAAAGTCGTGATTGACCCTGTAATGGTTTGTAAAGGTGAAGATGAAGTGCTAAATCCTGGAACTGTGGATGCGATGATTGAACATTTACTTCCAAATGCACTTGTTGTCACACCAAATCTATTTGAAGCTGGACAACTTGCTGGTTTGCGTACGCCGAAAACAATTGAAGATATGAAAGAAGCTGCGAAAAAAATTCATGCATTGGGTGCGAAAAACGTCTTTATTAAAGGCGGTAAAAGCATTAAGCATGATACAGCGGCAGATTTACTCTTTGACGGTGAAACATTTACATTGCTTGAATCAGAAAAAAGTGAGAACCACTTTAATCACGGAGCGGGATGTACGCTTGCTGCCTCCATTACAGCGAATCTTGCAAACGGACTTGATGTTAAAGAAGCCGTCACTGAAGCAAAGAAATTTGTTTCAGCTGCGATTACAAATGGTTGGCAACTAAATGAATACGTTGGACCTGTCTATCATGGAGCCAAAAATAAATTTGGTGCGCCAACGATTACGACAACAGAAGTATAATTATAATAATACAAGTGGCGACCCGGGAATCCCGAGGTCGTTTTCTTTAGCATATTTACCTTTTATCTATATACTAAAGGATATATGTGATTGAATTTAGGAGGATACACCAATGGAAATTGTTAACCAAGCACACGTACAGGAGTTACTCACATCCTTCGCAAATAAAGATGTTTACATCCATTTAGAAACGACGAATGGTTCATATGCAAGTCATTTCAATCAAAGTTTTTTAAATGCTGGGGCATTTATCCGAAATATCGTTATTAAATACGAGATTGGGAAAATTGTAGGGGATTCCCCACATCGTGTCGGTTTAAAACTACCGTCAGGTTGGATTTATGCACAAGGGATTACACATTATACAGTCGATGAACATGACCGACTGTTATTAGCAGGGCTAGATCATGAAGGAAAACTTTCTGTTGCTTTGCATATCAGTGAAACACCGTTTACCTATTAAGGAGGAACTATTAAATGTTAAAAAAAGAACGCCATGTCCTGATAGTGCTTCCTCATCCAGATGATGAAGCATTCGGTATTTCAGGCTCAATTGCAGCATACCGAAAAATGGGTATTCCCGTTACCTATGCCTGCTTGACGTTAGGAGAAATGGGTCGTAATCTTGGGAATCCACAGTTTGCAAATCGGGAAACGTTGCCGCAAATTCGCAAAGCTGAACTCCAAACAGCCGCTAAGGCAATGGGACTTGATGACCTGCGTTTAATGGGTTTTCGAGATAAAACACTAGAATTTGAAGACGATGAAAAACTGATCAAACTTGTGGAAGAATTAATTGAGGAAACGAATCCTTCACTGGTTATTTCGTTTTACCCAGGCTACTCAGTTCACCCTGACCACGAAGCAAGCGCTCGAGCGGTCGTTCGAGCAATTCGTCGGATGAAAGAAACTGAACGCCCGAAACTCTATACGGTTGCATTTGCAAATAATACAGAAGAAGATTTAGGTACACCTGATATTATTCATGATATCCAAGATACGATTGAGCAGAAACTTGCTGCATTACGTGCACATGAATCTCAAACTGTCTGGATGATGAAAGAATTGGATGAAAAACTAGCGGCAAAAGACCCTGAACGTATGAAATGGGTACGCTATGAACGATTTTTCTCTTATAAATGGGATCGAGACTTCGAATAATTTATAGTCAAAAACCGCAAAAGTGTATACCATACGCTTTTGCGGTTTTTAGCTCTATGATGCAATCGCTTACATGTTTCCACCTCTTTACATATGCATATAATTGAGTTATATTGTATTAATATACAACACGAAACTATTACTGGGAGCGATTTTCAAAATGAAGAAATTTTCTTTTTCAACCTGGCTATTATTCCTGATTCCATCTATTCTTGGAATCTTATTATTTATGATACCGATAAAACTTACTGGTGATTGGAAAGTTCCAATCGCTATTTTAGCCGATTTTCTTTCAGGTTATATTGCGCCGTTTATGCCTTCGATTGCGACGGTTATTCTAATTATTGCCGCGTTAGGTTCTTTTATTTATTTATTTAAATTCAAAGATGACGAAGATACATCGTTCATGACAAATCTTTTTAAGGTCTCTATTTTCTGGGTCATTGCACGAATTATCGGGGCGGTGTTTGCTCTACTAGTTGTTTTACAAGTAGGTCCTGAATGGATTTGGAATGCAAATACAGGTGGACTCCTTCTTAGTGAGGATGGCCTCGTTACTTTCCTATTTACAGTTTTCCTATTTGCAGGATTGTTCTTGCCTCTTCTCTTAAATTTTGGGTTGCTTGAATTTTTCGGTACGATGATGGTGAAAGTCATGCGCCCATTATTTAAACTTCCAGGTCGTTCTTCTATTGATGCGTTGACGTCTTGGATTGGTGATGGAACGATTGGTGTTTTATTGACAGCGAAGCAATATGAGGAAGGTTATTATACGAAAAAAGAAGCGGCGATTATTGGAACGACATTCTCGGTCGTTTCGATTACGTTTTCTATCGTCATCATAGGCCATGTTGGACTGAGCGCCTATTTCCTACCGTATTACGGAACTGTCGTTTTAACAGGTCTCATCTTGGCATTGATCATGCCACGTATTTACCCGCTTGGTGGTAAAAAAGAGGAATACATCGATGGGCGTCCATTTACTGGAGATGAGGAAAAACTTCCTGTTGGTTATAATTCTTTTTCTCATGGTTTGGAAAAGGCGTTGGAAAAAGCGGATATGAGTCGCTCATTCGGCAAGACGTTTACAGCCGGGTTTAAGAACGTACTTGATATGTGGCTTGGCGTTATTCCTGTTGTTATGGCATTTGGTACAGTTGCTCTTATTTTAGCGGAATATACATCTGTGTTTACCATTCTCGGTAAACCGTTCGAACCTTACTTGGCGCTTCTCGGTATTCCTGAAGCAGCGGATGCCGCGCAACTTATGGTAGTCGGATTTACAGACATGTTCTTGCCTGTCATTTTAGCGGAAGGTTTGATAGAGTCGGAATTGACCTTGTTCGTTGTTGCGACGATTTCTGTTGTACAACTTATTTTCATGGCTGAAGTTGGAGGATTACTTTTAGGATCAAAAATACCTGTGAACTTCTTGGATCTAGTCATCATTTTCTTATTGCGTACAATTATTGCCCTGCCGATTGTTGCGGGTGTCGCGCATTTGTTGTTTTGAATGAATAGCATTTAAAAAATTATAACTTTACCGTGTACTTGAACGATTTATTGTTCAAGTACACGGTTTTTCTTATCTAGAACGTTGATTTCCGTTCCGGGGGACGCTTTCCTGCGGGCGAGCGCCAAGCCGCTTCGTCGCTACGCTCCTGCAGGGTCTCGGCTGTCTCGCTTTCCCGCGGGAGTCGCCCCCTCCACTCCAATCAACTGTAAATCCCATTAACAAAGTAAGTTATTCAGTGCTTTCCATTAATGGAAATGTCTTTTTTTACTTTGAGTACGCTATATCAGCAATTCTTTATATTCAGTGCTACGATGAAGTAAAATGTTTTTGATAGATTTAGATATTTCAAATGAATGATAGGTGAATGATGATGAAGCCGGTGCTGTATTTATTGTTTCTTAGTGTTTTATGGGGATCTTCTTTTTTGTGGACAAAGGAGCTTCTTGATTATTTTGAGCCGACAACAATTGTTTTTCTACGTTGTTTGTTTGGAATCGCAGTGCTACTGCCCTTTTTATTATTATCGAAAAACCGAGTTGGCTTAATGAATATCTCACCAAAATTTTTACTCGTTGTCGCCTTGGCAGGTGCCATACCGTGGAATTTTATGGGGTTTGCCCTACAAGGTATCGATTCAGGATTAAGTAGCATATTGAATGCAACGGCACCGCTGTTGGCTGTTATATTTTCGGTTTTCTTACTTAAGGTTAAGCCGCTGAGAAACCAAGTATTTGGTTTATTTATCGGGTTTATTGCCGTTGTTTCACTGCTTGTTTTTTCCGGGCAAGCGGTTGGTGGGCAATTTTCACTGTTCCATGCGTTATTAATGTTCGGGACGACATCGTGTTATGCACTAAATTCCATCTATGTGAACAAACTTTACACTCATATTCCTGCCCTTCAATTATGTTTTTGGACACTGGCAATTGCTGTACTTACGAATGGGCCAATTAGTTTGCTGATTGAACCGACTGCTATTTTGCAACTTGGATCGCCGACTGTTTTCTTACCACTTTTGGTTCTGGGAAGTTTAGGAAGTGGTCTCGGCTACGTTATTTTTTATTTTATAATTTCGATAAGTGGGCCGCTTCTGGCTGTCATGGTCACGTTTATCGTTCCATTTGTCTCGATTACACTAGGCGTTATATTCTTGGATGAACCACTTCATGTCGGTATTGCAGTCGGTTTGCCACTGATGATTGTTAGTTTATTGTTAATGAATCTTCACGCGATTAAGTCTCGGAAGGTTCGAGGAGTTACGGGTGAATGATTGAGTGTTGGTTTAGTGTGGGGCATGTTTCCCGATAATAACAGGAAAAACCGTGAGAAGTTGCTCACGGTTTTCCTATTATTATTTATTTAGCTTTCGTTTTAACTTTGCTAACATATCAATAGTCGTTTCATCGAGATTATAGGCTGTTTTGAAGCCCCATTCCTTGATGGCTGCTGTCGGATCGATTGCGTCAGGCCAGCTGTCGGCAATAGCTTGGCGAATTGGATCTACATCGTAGTCTATTTCGAAATCCGGGAGCTGTTTTTTTATGGAGGCTGCGATTTCTGATGGTTCGAAGCTCATGGCTGTGACATTAAATGCGTTTCTATGAATTAACTTCACAGGGTCTGCTTCTAATAAATCAACAATTGCTTGTAAGGCATCCGGCATGTACATCATATCCATATAGGTGCCCTCTGCAATATAAGAAGTAAACTTTCCTTCTTCAAGTGCTTGATAGTAAATGTCGACTGCATAATCTGTGGTTCCTCCGCCTGGCCTGGATACGTTCGAGATAAGACCCGGGAATCTGACACCGCGTGTATCGAGACCAAATTTATTGAAGTAATAATCACATAATAATTCACCAGCTACTTTATTGACCCCATACATTGTTGTCGGTCTTTGCAATGTTTCTTGTGGCGTATCTTTTTTGGGTGTCGTCGGACCAAATGCCCCAATCGAGCTCGGTGTAAAGAACTGTAAATTTAATGCGCGGGAGACTTCAAGCGCATTCATAAGCCCACCCATATTTAAATTCCAGGCGAATAACGGATCGTCTTCTGCTTTTGCTGATAAAAGCGCTGCCATATGCAACATGGTGTCTGCACCAAAATCATTTGCGAGTGTATGCATTTGTTTTGCGTCTGTGACATCTAATAATTGAAAAGGACCATCGACAGTTGCATCCGAATTCGGACGGCGAATATCAGTTGCTAATACATTATCCACACCATACTCAGATCGAAGTTTGGTCGTTAACTCAGATCCAATTTGACCAAGTGCGCCAGTAACGATTATTTTCTTCATTTTTGAAACCCCTTTCATTTACGGTCATTTGTATTTATGGAGAGGACACCCTATTTTATTTAAATTTGAAACATCTACATGTAAACTTAGCTACATTATAAAATGTTCATTCAGAAAAGACAACATAAATATTTTCTAAATCTGTTATAATAAAAGAAAACTCGAGGTGTAGCGAATTGCAAAAGATACCATCTATTTTTTCTAAAGTATTTCGGTTTATCATCATCATTACCGTAGTTGCCTTGCTTTCATTCGTTCTAATATCATATGGCGTCCAGAAATGGATTATTTTCACGCTAATTATTGCAGGCTATCTTGGATTCACTGCTTTTTGGCCAGCGCATATTATTTACAAAGCCAAATCCATTAAAGCTATTGGTCGTTATATTAAGAATAACCATAAGCGTCCAATTTTCGGTTATTCTTATGCATTGGCAACTGGGACAGATCAAGATGTTGAAGTTGCAATCAAACGAATCATGAATACATATAGCGAAGAGGATATGCATGATATCTATGGCTCACATCTTGCCATACTTCAAAATGATTCACAGGCATTGTTGCAACATGCCGAAAAAATTAAGAGTGATGATCACCGTAACTATTTCAAAGCCTATGCCTATATTTTAAAAGGGAAATTTATGGATTCCGTAGAGTTTTCTGAGAAGGTGCAAACACCGTGGATGGTTTATTCATTAAGAGCAGCGGATGCAAAGAAGCGTGGGGATCAGGGCGTATTTAAATCTGCGGCGAATAAATCAATTGAAAGTGCACTTGGGATTCAGCGGTTTGTATTATTTCATACAATGAGACGTATGGGAAATGACGCTCCACAATAAATACAGAAAGCCCTAGACAATTATTTTGTCTAGGGCTTTTTAGTCTATTAAATGATGTTTAGTTCTTTTCCAACTTTTTCATAAATAGCCAATGCCTCGTCTAGCATCTCTTTTGTATGCGCTGCGGTTGGCATGTTTCGAACACGGCCTTTTCCTCTTGCTACAGTTGGGAAGACAATGGATTTAGCGTAAACGCCTTCTTCCATTAACCGTCTTGAAAATTGTTGTGATAGTTTTTCTTCACCAATAATACATGGGGTAATTGGTGTTTCGGATGCACCGATGTCAAAGCCAAGCTTTTTGAGGCCAGCTTTTAAGTAGTTGCCATTCTCCCATAGTTTATCGTGAAGTTCTGTTGAATCAATTATTTGTTGCAACGCGCCAATTGTCGCCGCAACATCTGCTGGCGTGACAGCTGTTGAGAATAGGAATGGACGCGAACGAACTTTTAACCAATCGATTAAGTTCTGTTTACCCGCGACATATCCACCCACAACGCCGACTGCTTTCGATAACGTGCCCATTTGCATATCGATTTCTTTTTCAAGTCCGAAATGTTTGACCGTTCCTTTTCCTTTACCCGTAACGCCAGATCCATGGGCATCGTCAACGTAAGTAATGAGGTCAAATTCCTTCGCGATTTCCACGATTCCTGGAAGGTTTGCGATATTGCCGTCCATAGAAAATACGCCGTCTGTGATGTACATGACTTTTTCATATAAGCCGGACTCTGTTGCTTCCTTTGCTTTCGCTCGTAGATCGTCCATATCTTGGTGATTGACGCGAATAATTTTCGCACCGGACAAACGGCATCCGTCAATGATTGATGCGTGGTTTAATTCGTCAGAAAGAATCGCATCTTTTTTAGTCATCACTGCTGAAATAGCTGCCATATTACAGTTAAAACCGGATTGATAGGAAATTGCTGCTTCTGTTCCTTTGAATTCAGCAAGTTTCTTTTCAAGTTCGATATGAATATCGAGTGTTCCGTTGATTGTACGAACAGCTCCCGCGCCTACGCCGTATTTATCAATCGCGTCTTTCGCAAGTTTCTTCAAGTTTTCGTCTGTTGCAAGCCCAAGGTAGTTATTTGAGGATAGGTTAATTAACTCTTTTCCACCAATTTTAATTGTTGCCCCATTTGGTCCTTCAACAGGATCGATTTCATTGTATAAACCTGCTTCACGAAGTTCTTCCAAGTTTTCTGTTAAATATGCATCTAAAACTTTAGACATGGCACTCTTCCTTTCAGACTGTATATGCCTACATAGTACCATACAGTCCAATACCTGTCAGTACGGGGCTATAAGCTTTTGGGATTTATCCTGAAAGATCGTGTCTCTTATTGCCGAATCCATTGTAATCTTGACGCCTTTTTCAGCTTGCGCATAGGCCTGCATATAACCAGTCGCATCTAGAATCTTTTCACGGTAAACATTGCTAATCGAAAGGATTTCTTCTTCAATTTCTTCGTTTTCCTCGCACATTGAAACCAAATCGACGACTTCATCACCAGGGTTTTCAGGGTCGTATTCATGCGGTTGTGTCGCATCTAGGAAACAAATGGACAACTCCGGAAATAAGACGAGGTCGACTCCTGCTGGGTCTAAGCCGCACCAACCATAAATAACGTCAAATCCTCTTGACTCGGCCTCTTTCCCCAGCGCTCTCATCAATGTCGATTTCCCTGTCCCGGGAAGCCCTTTAATCAGCATCCGCCGTTTCAGATGCCCCGTAATCGAGGGGACAAAATCGCAAGCGCCGGCAGATGTCAGGGATCCAATAAGCCGATGCGAAATTGTCGATTGTTTGTTTAGACGGATTGTCCCAAATAATGCTTCTTTCAAGGACTTGATTAGATTTTCGTGTTCGTTCCACTTCATGCGTTTAATATTTAACGATTCCCATTCATCATGAATCGTTTTCGCTTCGGCCAATGCACTTAGCGACTTCTCCAAAGCGGTTTCTGCTTCTGAGAGGCTTTTGGCAATAAATCCATTTTGTTCGCGCAATTTTATTTCGTCATACATATCATAAAAACTCACAACCCGGTGGCGCCCTCCGATATCCGAAGGTTCGAGTGCTACTGGATGTGACGCTTGAATGAATAGCAGATTGGGTTCTTTGATGTAAATTGCGTCAGTTATATCGGGTTGTGCCGGATTCATAAATTTGTCGATATCAAATCCCCGTTTCACAAAGTGCATGCCTGTGTTGTTTAAGAGCGATGATAATGCTGTTGTTGGCGGGCATTTCAAAAATACCGTCTCGTCTGCCGATGCGATGAGTTCGTCGTATTTATGTGAGATTCCAAGACCTGTATAAGCTGTCCCCATGTACTTTGTTATTGAACCATACATGTCGCGCACTCCCTTTCCGATTTCATACAGTTAGCTTATGCTTGGACAACCTAAAAAAGCACGGCTTGTTTTGGTCCTGAATAAAAAACGTCTTGGATACCGTTGATTTCCGTTTCGGTCGGACGCTTTCCGCGGGCACGGCTTCAGCCTCCTCGTCACT
>NZ_JBYHFO010000010.1:0-119177 GCF_057669865.1 Sporosarcina sp. Y1009
ATCCTTGTGTCGGCGGTTCGATTCCGTCCTGAGCCACCATTCTTAAAATTAGTTTATTCATAGTGGTGGGGTAGCGAAGTGGCTAAACGCGGCGGACTGTAAATCCGCTCCCTCAGGGTTCGGCAGTTCGAATCTGCCCCCCACCACCAATGTTTTTTTAACACGAACTTTGTGTTAAAAATAACTTACAAACCATGCGAAGCATGGGCGAAAATCTTTATCTTAGGGGTATAGTTCAATGGTAGAATAAAGGTCTCCAACACCTTCGATGTGGGTTCGAATCCTACTACCCCTGTTATCTTTAAAACAATTCTATTATAATGGCGGCTGTGGCGAAGTGGTTAACGCATCGGATTGTGATTCCGACATTCGGGGGTTCAATTCCCCTTAGCCGCCCCATTTTTTAAAAAAATACTATTATGGCGGCTGTGGCGAAGTGGTTAACGCATCGGATTGTGATTCCGACATTCGGGGGTTCAATTCCCCTTAGCCGCCCTTTTATTTTTGGGGTATAGCCAAGCGGTAAGGCATCGGACTTTGACTCCGTCACTCGTTGGTNATTCCGACATTCGGGGGTTCAATTCCCCTTAGCCGCCCTTTTATTTTTGGGGTATAGCCAAGCGGTAAGGCATCGGACTTTGACTCCGTCACTCGTTGGTTCGAATCCAGCTACCCCAGTTAGATTTGCGGAAGTAGTTCAGCGGTAGAATACGACCTTGCCAAGGTCGGGGTCGCGGGTTCGAATCCCGTCTTCCGCTCCAACTTTACAATGGCGGCATAGCCAAGCGGTAAGGCACGGGTCTGCAACACCCTTACCACCGGTTCGATTCCGGTTGCCGCCTCCAATTTGTTTTTTATTCGACATCATAATATATAATTATTCTTCGCCCGAGTGGTGGAATGGCAGACACGTCGCACTCAAAATGCGATGCCGCGAGGCGTGCCGGTTCAAGTCCGGCCTCGGGTATTAAGAAAAAAAGACACAACTTCGGTTGTGTCTTTTTTGTTTATACAAAGTTATAAGTTGGGGGGGATAACGTTGCAATTAATTGAGCATACGGAATATATTAATGCACCTATTGAACGTTGCTTTGATCTTGCACGAGATGTAGTCATCCATACTCAAACTACAGTGAACACAAAAGAAACGGCTGTTGATGGAGTTACAATAGGTCTATTGATAACGGGGATACTGTGACGTGGGAGGCTGTCCATTTTGGAATCAGACAACGGCTGACTGCGAAAGTGACTGCAATGAACAGACCTTATATGTTTGAAGATATTATGGTCCGTGGCGCATTTCATTCCTTTCGACATGTTCATGAATTTACTGAAAAAGGTAACGGTACCTTGATGACTGATGCTTTCTATATAAGTCACCTTTTGGCCTTATTGGTATTATTGCGGATAGATTATTTTTAGAAAGATATATGAGGAAGTTTATCATAAGTCGTGCGAGGGCTCTGAAGGGAATTGCAGAAAACGAAATGCCTTTTGAAACCGATAAGCCGTCATTTTATAAACAAAACCGCTCCTAACCACCGAAGCGGAAGGAGCGATTTTCACAGTTGAGGGACCAGGTGACTCGACTAAGGATTGTCCATTGCAATTGCCTTGGTTGGTCATTGGAGATGGGTCACAAAGTAAATGGGGACTGGTAATGGGTTTGTCTTCATTTAAATTGGTGTCCCTGAACTGTGCCTTGGAAGGGAGTCTCACCATTCCAAGGGGTTAGAAGTATTTAGTATCCTCAAATTCTAGAATTATAGAATAGTTTTTAGCATTAATCAAATTCGATAATCTATGCGCATCCTTTTCAGCTTGCAAGGCCTTTATCCGGTATTCTTCAGGATTGAAAAGGGCGATGCGGTATACCGTTATACTTTCAGAATAGCCGTATTGGATTTCTTCTTTTTCAGCAGCAGATAATTCTTTGTAAAAGCGGGCTTTGGCACGTAATTGAGTAGCAAGTTCAATTGCTTCGACAATCGGTAATTTTTGTCCTTCAAATTCAATTTCATTGTCGATATTTGCACGATACATGAGACGGTCAAGGACACGGTTATCTAAACGTACCTCGTCTAGTTCAGACTCAACTGCTTCAAGTGTTCGTTGCTTTTTTTCTGGAGAGCTACCTTTTTCTACTGTTGTAAAGGCGGCACGTCTCATTTCTTCTTCGAGTTCGTGAACTCGCTTCGTTAATATGCTTTTTAGCTTAACAGCTTCAGCAAGTGAAATTTTGGTCATTGGTGATTCCCCCAGTCTTTTTCTATGCTTTTATTTCTATTGAAGATTGATTTTCGTGTAGAACATTCGTATGAACATCGCCGCCACTAATTTCTGTAAACATTTTACCTGCTGCAGTTGTTAATTCGAGCGCTTCGGTTGAATCCATTGATGGACGTAGAAAGAATACGTGAAGAGCATTAGTCGTTTCTTTTGTCACAGCAGTTCGAGCAGAATCGACATAAGGGCTACCAAAAGATCCCTCATTGTCTGACAAGACTAAAATGTTTTCTAGAGAATTAAATCGACCATTGAGTCCATCATATCCGCTGTCTTTATCCCCGACGCTCAGTGTAACGTTACCCATAATCTTGTCTGCGTCGTATATGCCAACTGGAATTTCATATTGCAATGAAAAGAAATTATTTAAATCAACCGCAGAGTGAACTGGACTTAAATAGTTCTGCTTTGCGATTCTACGCATCAGTGCCTCCGTTGAATGACGATGGCGAGTTGGATTGGCGCCGAATGATTTCCAAACTTCTCGCCATTCTTTAATTCCTGGGAAATCGGTTACTGGTTTTTCATCGAGGTCGAAGAAAAGGTATTCTTGAAATAATTGTAAGCGCCCTTTTATCATTTGAGGAGATTCTGAGACGGTAATTTTGGTATAATGGTTAAGGCCTACTTTAAAAGTGGGTAGGATTTCTAAAAGTGCAGGATCTAAATTTAACTTCAATGTCATCACCCTTTGTATAATATAATTTAATTTTACCATAGAGGAGGTGTTTTCATATGAATACACTCGAATTACAACAAGAAGTAATGAACTATGCTAAGTCAATCGGTATCGATAAAATTGGTTTTACAACAGCAGCTCCATTCCGCGAATTAAAAAATCGTTTAGTTCGTCAACAGGAGCTAGGTTATCAATCGGGTTTTGAGGAAAAAGATTTGAACAAACGAACAGAACCTGCACTTCTTTTAGATCAAGCAGAGAGCATTATTTCTATTGCGATTGCCTATCCGTCGCGGATGGAGAATTCGCCAAGAGGAAAAAAAGGTGAGAGACGCGGTATTTTTTGTCGTGCTTCCTGGGGGACTGACTACCATAGTGTCCTACGTGAGAGATTGAAGCTGCTAGAAGAGTTTATCCTGAGTAATGTCCCGACAGCTAAGCTGCGGTCGATGGTAGATACTGGCGAACTTGCTGATCGTGCTGTGGCTGAACGAGCAGGAATTGGTTGGTCTGCAAAAAATTGTTCAATTATAACGCCGGAGTTTGGTTCTTATGTTTATCTCGGGGAAATGATTACGAATATCCCATTTGCACCAGATCAGCCAATGGAGGATGAGTGCGGGGATTGTACGCTCTGTTTAGATGCTTGTCCGACAGGGGCACTAATCCAAGGTGGGCAACTCGATGCACAGCGTTGTATTGCTTTTCTTACGCAAACGAAAACACCAATTCCGGAAGAGTTCCGGGCTAAGATCGGTAATCGTGTCTATGGATGCGACACATGCCAAACTGTTTGTCCAAAGAACCGAAAAAAGCATAATTTACATCAACGAGCGTTTCACCCAGATCCGGAACTAGCGAAGCCATTATTACAACCAATCCTCCGCTTATCGAATCGTCAATTTAAAGAGCGGTTTGGACACGTATCTGGATCATGGCGCGGTAAAAATCCAATTCAACGAAATGCTGTCATTGCACTTGCTCACTTCAAAGAAGAAGCAGCAGTGCCTGAGCTAATAGAAATGTTGCAAAATGACCAACGACCGATGATGCGTGGAACGATTGCATGGGCATTAGGCGAAATTGGAACAGAGAATTCTTATGACGGTTTACGAGAAGCGCTAAAAAACGAAGAAGATCCCTCCGTACAAAAAGAATTACAAAAGGCCATTGATAAAAATATGAGTGAAAATCCACAAATTTAAGGAAGTGCTAAAATGGCAATACATGTTGCATTATTTGAACCAGCTATCCCAGCGAATACGGGAAATATAGCAAGAACTTGTGCGGGAACCGGAGCTAAGCTTCATTTAATCAAACCACTTGGATTTTCTACAGATGACAAAATGTTGAAAAGAGCGGGGCTAGACTATTGGAGTCATGTTGATATATCCTACCACGAAGGTATTTACGAGTTATTCGAAAAGTATCCAAAGGCACAATTTTACTTCATTACGAAGTTTGGTAAAACACCCTATACATCCTTCGATTTTTCGGAAACATCTGCGGATATATTCTTTGTTTTTGGTAAAGAGACCACAGGATTACCTGATGAAATCATTAAAGATAATGAAGAAAACTGTCTACGCATTCCGATGAATGATCATATTCGTGCACTAAACCTATCGAATACAGCGGCAATCTTAGTTTATGAAGCATTAAGACAACAATCTTTTCCAAATTTACAATAAAAAATGGGACCGCCTATAAGGCGAGTCCCATTTTTTTATGTTGGCTGGTGACCTTTTTTGGATTTTTCTTTTGTACCAGGCTTGTCTTCATATCCACCTGTAAGAATTGCAGTTAAAAATGCAACACACACACCCAAAACAAGAATTAGATTCATTTGTTCGCCTAACCATGTAAAAAAAGTATCCATTGAATGTACCTCCTGTTAAGTCAGTTTATTCTATTATAAGTATACCCTAAACTTGCCCAAAATGAAATGATTGGTGAAGCCTATTGTGACAAAGTGAGCAATTATTTAGTGCAAACCAAATTCTAATGCGGTAAAAACAATAATTGATAGGTGAACAATACTGCGAAAATATAAAGTAAAATGGGTATTTCTCTCCATTTACCTTTCACAATTTTCAATAGCGGATAGGAAATGAACCCTAGCGCAATTCCAGTTGCAATGCTCGATGTGAGCGGCATCGTTAGAATTATTAAAAATGCAGGGAATGCTTCGTCGAAAGAATCCCAGTCAATCTCTTTAACCACACTTATCATTAAACTACCAACAATAATTAATGCTGGCGCGGTAATTGCAGATACGCCGGATAAAGTACTCACCAATGGTCCGAAAAAGGCAGCGACCATAAATAAAATCCCAACAGTTAACGTCGTTAAGCCTGTACGACCACCTACCGCTACACCTGATGAGGATTCGACGTAAGCAGATGTAGGACTAGTTCCGAACATTGCTCCTACCGAAGTTGCAACAGAGTCAGCAAGCAAGGCATGACGTGCACGTGGTAATGTATTTCCTCTCATAAGTCCTGCTTGTTTGGCAACGCCAATCATTGTTCCTGTCGTATCAAATAGGGTTACGATTAAAAAAGCAAAAACGACACCATAAAGTCCGTGTGAAATAACATCGTTGACAGCCATAAGTGGATTCCAAACAAGAATGCCTTCTGGCAATGATGGTAGTTCCCATAGACCTTGTGTAAACTTAAGTTGCCCCGTAAATACGGCTAAAATCCCTGTTAATATCATTCCTATAAAAATTGAACCATAAATATTTAATGTCATCAGAACGACAGTCACCAAAAGACCAAACAGGGCTAGCAATACGGGTGGAGACGTAAGATCGCCCAATTGTACGAGATTTGTTTCGTGGCTGACAACAATATTTGAAAGTTTTAAGCCAATAAATGCAATGAATAATCCGATTCCTGCTGTAATTCCATGTTTCAAGTTTTCAGGAATGGACTTAATGAGTTTTTCGCGAAAAGGTGTTAAAGATAATATAACGAATAATAGCCCAGCGATAAAGACGGCAGAGAAAGCGGTCATATAATCTAGACTACCATTTGAAGCGAGTACGACTGAAGTGAAATAAGCATTCAAGCCCATCCCAGGTGCAATCGCAATTGGATAATTCGCAAATAAAGCCATCCAAAGTGTTCCAACAGCAGCGGAAATGATCGTAGCAAGAAATACTTGCTCAAATGGTACGCCTGCATCTGCAAGTATTATTGGGTTAACAATTATTATATAAGCCATCGTTAGAAAAGTTGTCATACCGGCTAAAATTTCGGTCTTTGCAGTAGTTTGTTGATTTTTCAAATCAAACATAATCATTCTCCTCTCTAAATACGAACAATCTGAAGCACGTAATCAATAGTATTCGTTTATGGACCGTTTTTCAAGTGAAAATGTAAAATGTAGTTAAAAAAACTTCTTATTTGTATAATAGAGAGGTAAGAAAAAGGGAGGGATAGCATTTGAGTGTCTATAAAGAAACTAAAATACTTGAAAATGGAATTGCAATGCCGCGACTTGGTCTAGGGGTCTACAAAATGAAAAATCCTGAAGAGACAGTTCAAGCAATTACGCACGCCTTGAAGTCTGGCTATCGAGCAGTGGATACAGCAGCTGTTTACGAAAATGAAGTAGAAACAGGAGAAGCTATTCGTAATTCAGGTATTCCTAGAGAGGAATTATTCATTACCTCTAAAGTTTGGAATACAGATCAAGGATATGATGAAACGTTGCGAGCGTTTGAAGCTTCTTTAGAAAGGCTGCAACTCGATTATTTGGACTTGTATTTAACACATTGGCCAGTGAAAGATAGCTATGTGGAAACGTACAAAGCAATTGAACGTTTATACGACGAGAAGTTAATCCGTTCAACAGGCGTATCCAATCACCATATCCATCATTTGGAAAAAGTGTTTGCTAAGGCGAATATTCGTCCAATGGTCAATCAAATCGAAGTTCATCCGAGATTAACACAAGTACCTTTAAGACAATTTTGTAAGGAAAATAATATTGCTGTTACATCCTGGTCGCCACTGGCAAGAGGCGGAGAATTATTATCCAATGAAGCGCTAGAAAGAATAGGGAGTAACTATGGGAAAACGACTGCACAAGTTATAATTAGATGGCATTTACAAAGCGATCTAATCGTCATTCCAAAATCGGTTACACCACATCGAATCGAGGAAAATATCGATATTGCAGATTTTGAATTATCCAAAGAAGAGATGGAAATAATTGATTTACTAAACTTAAATGAGCGTGTCGGATCAAATCCAGATAAATTTTAAAAGAAAAAAATGCCTAGGAGAATTGCTCTCCAGGCATTTTTTATTCAATGATTATTTGTTCTTTCGTAAATGGGTGTATAAACGATAATCCGCTTGCTGTAAGGCGGAACTCGCCATCGCGTGTTTGACTACCTCCGTATAGGCTATCACCAACTACTGGATGTCCAAGATGTGCCAGATGGACACGGATTTGGTGTGTGCGACCAGTTTCAAGTTCAGCTTCTACGATGGTTGAATCTTCTTTCCGTTCGATGACATGGAAATGGGTAATTGCCGATTGTCCTGATAGTGAAACAATGCGTTTTGCTGGGTGATGACGATCTCTTCCAATTGGAAGTTTGATTGTTCCTTTTGGCCTTTTAAGTTGACCATCTACTTCTGCTTGATATTTTCGAACGATTTCATTGCGCTCAATCATACGATCAAAAAGAGCTTTTGCAATCGGATGCTTTGCGATGAGTAATACACCAGAGGTACCTTTATCGAGTCGATGAATATGTTCCGCATAATTTCCGCCTTGTTTTGTAACATAATCCATAACAAAGTTCATCAAAGTACCAGTTTCTCCTGAGTCATCTGGGTGAACAGTCACGCCAGCAGGTTTATGAACACCAATGATATGTTCATCCTCAAAAAGAATTTGTAGTTTTTGTTCTTCTGGTAGATATGTTGAACGTGCATCAGGAACTGTTAAAGTTATTTCTGTTCCTAATGGCATTGGAGTTCGCCATTCGATTGGTTCACCATCAGTTCCAGTTACACTTTTAGCCATTCGCATTAGGTGTACAGTCTTTTTGCCGGCCTGCCATTGCTCACGCAGTAGATGTTCAACTGTCAATCGATCTTCTGTCGTAGTAAATTTAAACGAACTCATAAAACTTCATCCTTCCAACGTACTTACTCTGATTCGAATTCTTTGAAAAATGCACGGATATTCTCTTCAGGCTGTGCACCGACCATTCGGCCTATCTCTTCACCGTTTTCATAATGGACAAGTGCTGGCCAAGATTGGATATCATATTTCGTTCCTGTTCCCGCCTGATTGCCATATTCGAGCATATTGTATTGAAGTACATTTACATCGAGCTCATTTGCGATGGGCATCATGATTGGAGTCATTTGCATACAGTACTGACATTCTGGATGGAAATAATAAGCAGTGACAGATTCACCAGCTTCAATTTTTTCGAAAAGTGTTTCTGGAAGTACGATGTTATTGTAATTTTCATTACCGATTAAGTCAATCGTCGACTTTGCAAGCTTGTCAGTATCATACGGGTTATCTTTTAATTTCTCTTTGTTGGATTGGTTTGTGAGCACAACAATGAGGATGAACATAGCGACAATCACGCCACCAATTATTAATAACTTCTTCACTTTATTTCGTCTCCTTTTGCCATTTCAACATGAAAAGGCTTGTGATTAAGATCAGTAAAAATGCAATGAGTGCAAGAAATGGAATCGTTATGAAACCCAAGTAATTAACATATTGGCCAGTACATGTTATATCTCCGCATGCAGGTGCGCTATCACTAAGGAATTTTAGTTTCTGAAGTCCGTAATGATAGAGTGAAATTCCACCACCAATGAAAGAAAAGACTGCGGTTGTCAAAGCAATTTTTGCGTTTTTTTGTATAAGGCCAATGACTGCAATAAGAATAATGGGGTACATCAATATTCGTTGGTACCAGCATAGTGTACATGGTTGAAATCCTCGTACTTGAGAGTAGTATAATGATCCCAAAGTGGCGACTAAAGATACGATTGAAATAAAGACGAGACCATTTTCTAGCCGTTTTTGCATTTTAACAACTCCTACTAAATATAATTACTGCTTTGATTATAAGGCGAAAGGTGAGGCAAGTAAATCTTCTTGATTATGTTCTGCTGATTATTGAAGGGTTGTGATGAAGTTGTGTCAATAAATCGTAGTTATCTAGCTAGTTATCTATCAACCTAAAAAAGATTGTAAAAAAAGAAAAGGCGAGACACATGATTGTGATTCGCCTTTTAGTGTTTCATTTGTGGTTCTTTGATGGGTGTTTTCGCATGCTTTTTGTGACTTTTTTCCATTTTTTTCGTTCAGCTGTTTGGGCAGAGCGATCCATTTTTCTATCGAGATAGGCTAATTCTCTTTTTAGTTTTAAATAGCTTTGGTAGCGATCCTCAGCTAAACTTCCAGTTGTGAGGGCATTTTGAATCGCACAACCGGGTTCGTTATTATGTTGACAGTCATTGAATCTACATTTGCTCACCAATTCATTAATGTCTTGAAATCCTGAATCGAGGCTTTCTTGATGATCCCATAATTGAAACTCTCTCATTCCAGGTGTATCTATGAGGATACCGCCGGTTGGAATTGTGACCAGTTCTCGATGTGTTGTTGTATGGCGACCTTTGTCATCATCCGCCCGAATGTCTTGCACGGCCATCAATTCACGTCCACATATCGCATTAATGAGCGATGACTTTCCAACACCTGAAGAGCCCAAGAGTGCCGCCGTTTTATTGTTCTTTAGCAAATCGGTAAGTGCATCGGTGCCTTCACCTGTCAAATTGCTGACTGTGAAAACCTCCGTACCAGGCGCAATTATTTGTGCTTCTTCAAGATAAATAGCAGGATCTTCAGCGACATCTTTTTTTGTTAAGACGACGACGGGGGTTGCCCCGGAATCATATGCAGCAACTAAGTATCGCTCGAGTCTTCTTGCGTTGAAATCATGGTTCATCGACATGACAAGAAAGACAATGTCGACATTTACCGCGATAATTTGTTCGGTGATCGTTGTACCGGCTGTTTTTCTCGAAAAAAGGGATGTTCTTGGTAAAATCGTATGGATAATTCCACGTTCTTCCCCAGGCATTTTCTCTACAGCAACCCAATCACCAATCGCAGGATAATCCCGCCGTTCTGTCGCTGCATGTTGCATTGCCCCGGAACAAACGGATAACCATTCACCTTCAGTGGTGATAACACGATACATTTTTTTATGTTCAAGTGTGATACGTCCTGGAATATATTTTTCGTTATTTACTTTTGCAAAATTTACTTCATGGGTACTACTCCAACCATAATCCGTTAACTTATTCAATGATAATTCCTCCTGTTTTTTGCGAATAAAAACCGTGACATCCTGATTGGACACCACGGTACATTCGCGTAGAACAGAAAAATATGCTTAGGAAATAAACATTCCAGGCGAAGGTATGGGTCCAATCAGATGTTTAACAATAGGCATGAATGTATTCATACGACTTCACCTCTTTCCTGTAGATTGTTGTCAATATTAACAGACGATTAAAAATTTGTCAAATCAGGTTCAATATGAACGAGAATAACTGATAGGGGTTTATATGCGCCAATTTTTTGTTCGATTTCTTCAGTAATCCTGTGACTTTCAATGACATTTAATGATGGATTCACGGTAACGGTGAGATCGACAAACATTAAATTCCCATGCATTCGTCCTTTAAATTCCTTCAGTTCGATAACCCCATCGACGCGACGAGCTAATTCAGAAAGTATTTCTACATCTTCTTCATCAAAACCATCTGTCAGTGTGTGGACACTTGGATAAAATATTTTCCATGCTGTCCAAATGACTAAAATACCGATGATAAAAGCGGTAATTGAATCAATAATTGGAAACCCAATGACAGCACCCAAAATACCAATTGCAGTTCCCACACTGACAAGTGCATCTGAGCGATTATCGTATGCAGCAGCACGAACTGCTTCACTGCCGATTCGTTTGGAAAGTTTTAAGTTATACCTGTATACCAAATACATAACAAACGCACTTGAAATTGCAACAATTGCTGTCAGCATTGAAGGCGTTGTATTGACGGGATTTATAATGTTTTTCCCAGCGTTTAATAGAATTTGAAAACCTACAAAAGCCATTATGAAAGCTGCTACAAGTGAAGCAACTGTTTCTGCACGCATATGGCCGTATTGGTGGTCCGCATCAGGTGGCTTTTGTGCAATCTTTAAACCAACCAAAATGGCAATGGATGCGATGATGTCAGTTGTATTATTCAGACCATCCGCTTTTAATGCTTCTGAGGATCCGAAATACCCAATCACTAGTTTAATGGCGCTTAGTAAAATATATGTCCATATACTAAGCCATGCGCCTTTTTCGCCTTCTTTTAAATTGGCGTAGATTTCCATATTAAAACCGCCTTCCGAATGAAAGAGCGACTCTCATGTGGAGAGTCGCTCTGCTATCAGGATCCTGTTGAAAACTCTATGTCGTCTCCTGCTGCTTCTTCTTCGTGTTTCATTACTTCTAAATAAATTATGTGATGTCCATCCACTTCTTTAACCATAAATTCATAACCTTGTTCAATTATCTTTTCGCCTTTCATCGCTTCAAAGCGTTCAGTCATAAACCAGCCGCCAATTGTATCAATGTCTTCCTCTTCAATTGCAATGTTAAGGATGCCATTTACTTCTTCAAGAAGCAATTTTGCGTCAAATATATAATGGTTTTCACCGACGATTTGAACTTCGGGTATTTCATCTGTATCAAATTCGTCACGAATGTCTCCAACAATTTCTTCTAAAATATCTTCAATTGTGACGAGACCTGATGTGCCGCCATATTCATCCATAAGAACTGCCATATGAATGCGTTCTCTTTGAATTTTGAGGAGCAAATCGCCAATTGGAATATTTTCAATGACACTAATAATTGGCTGCATATGATTGATGACCGGCTCGTTACCTACTGTAGGGTCTTTAATATAGGCGGTTAATAAATTTTTCATATTTATAAGGCCAATAATATGGTCTTTATCCCCATCTGTTACTGGATAACGCGTGAATTGCTCTATGCTAGACATCTGGAATACTTGACTCAAAGTCAATTCTTTATCAACAGTCATCATTTCTGTTCGTGGTGCCATAATTTCTTTCGCAATACGATCATCAAATTCGAAAATCTTATTCACATATTTATATTCAGCTTGGTTAATCTCGCCGCTTTTTAAACTATCGGATAAAATCAATCGTAACTCATCTTCTGTATGAGCCACATCTGAATCTGAAATTGACTTAAATCCTAATACCTTAAGAATAGCACGAGCGGAACCGTTCATCCCTTTGATAACTGGATACATAATACGATAAAATAGTATTAACGGTTTCGCGAATAAAAGTGTGACTTCTTCTGCTTTTTGTATGGCAATCGTTTTCGGAGCTAGTTCGCCTACAACAACATGCAAAAATGTTACAAATGTAAAGGCAATGATGAAAGAAAGGATGCTTGAAACACTAGCAGAAGTATCGAAATAAACGAAAACTGGTTGCAACATTAACTTTACGGTTGGTTCTCCAAGCATACCAAGGCCGAGTGCAGTTATCGTTATTCCTAATTGACATGCGGATAAATACTCATCCAAATTGCTGACGACTCTTTTAGCACTCATAGCTTTTGGGTGACCCTCGGCAACGAGTTGGTTAATACGTGTAGTTCTAATCTTTACAATTGCAAATTCACTCGCAACAAAAAATGCGGTGAGCGCGATCAAGACAGCAAATGCTGTCAATCGTATGGGAATTTCCAAATAATTACTTTGTCCTGTACCCAGATGAGGGTTAGAACAAAGTGTACACCTCCTAATAATCTAAAATAATTTAGTTAAGTCTATGATAAATTAATTCTAGACATAATACAATTGATTATGCTTAAATCCAAGAAAGAGAGTAGCTTTGATATCATTTCCTGAATATTTTAGTTTGATAGTATATTTTATTTTCGAAAAGTATTGACATATTTGAATTGGAAGTGTTAATCTTGGTTTATTCGAGAACTTTCGAAAACCGAAATAGAAAGGGAGGTACGGACAATGAATAACTTCAATGATTTGACAAAACTAAGCTTAATAAAAATACCGTGCCTAACCGATTTCTGTTAATTTTCATGATTAATTGAGCGGAACGGCATATATGCCGTTCCTTTTTGATGAGCACACGCTTACTCTAGGAGGCGTGTGCTCTTTTTAGTTATCAAAAATTAGAAAATTCAATAATAGGAATTAGTTAGGTGTTTGAGAGAACTCAGGAAGTAGGTTGGTTTAATTATGTTTTCAGTATTATTTAAATTGAAATGGTTTTTTAAAGAAAATCGTAAGAGGTATACCATTGCACTTATTTTATTGTTGGTTACGAACGTACTTGTTATTCTTCCACCTTGGCTTATCGGTGAAGCAATCGATGCCATTTATCTGCAAACGATGACTGTTAAATTGTTAGCCGCATTTATCGGTGCGATGCTTTTAATCATGATTGTTAATTACTATTTTAGCTACATCTGGCAATATCAGCTGTTTGGTGGGGCTTATGTGATTGAACGACAACTTCGTGGAAATTTAATGGGCCATTTCTTGAAAATGACACCGACATTTTATGAGAAAAATAAAACAGGTGACTTAATGGCGAGATCAACGAACGACCTTCGTGCGATTTCAGAAACAGCAGGCTTCGGAATTATGACACTTGTCGATTCGACGGCTTATTTATTTACATTGGTATTGACAATGGGCTTTCTCGTGTCATGGCAGTTGACGTTAGCTGCTATTCTTCCCTTGCCGATATTGGCATTTATCATGCAATATCTTGGAAAGAAAATTCATGAAAGATATATTGTTGCACAAAAGTCTTTTGGTGAATTGAATGATAATGTACTTGAAGCAGTAGCGGGCGTTCGAGTGGTCCGTGCATTTGTTCAAGAACGATCAAGCGAAAAGAATTTTGCAGAGATGACGGAAGATGTCTATAAAAAGAATATGCATGTTGAGAAAATAGACGCTTTGTTTATGCCGATTTCCAAAATATTAACCGGCCTTACTTATATGATTGGGCTAGGATACGGGGCTTATTTGGTTTCAGAAGGTGTTATTACACTTGGGAAACTTGTTACGTTTAATGTTTATTTATCAATGATCGTTTGGCCGATGTTCGCAATTGGCGAATTAATAAACGTCATGCAACGCGGGAATGCTTCCCTCGACCGGGTGACCGAGACGCTTGATTACGAAGAAGATGTCAAGGATCCAGAAGTTCCGGCAATGGTTTCTAATCCGGAAGATATTGGTTTCCGAGATGTTGTCTTTACGTATCCAACATCCGGGACCGTGAACTTGGATAATATTCAGCTTCAATTAGAAAGAGGAAATACGCTCGGAATTGTTGGAAAGACTGGAAGTGGAAAAACAACATTCGTTAAGCAGTTGCTCAGAGAATATCCTGCTGGTTCCGGGGAGATTGCTTTTTCAGGCGTGAATTTACAAGCGCTGACTAAAAATCAAGTGAGGGATTGGATTGGGTATGTACCCCAAGATCACGTACTTTTTTCAAGGTCTGTTCGGGAAAACATCTTGTTTGGACGGCCAGATGCAACAGAAGAGGAGATTTCTGAAACGATACGTCTATCCTATTTTGAAAAGGATTTAGAAATGCTTCCCGATGGTTTGGACACACTCGTTGGGGAAAAGGGAATTGCTTTATCGGGTGGGCAGAAACAACGAATTTCAATTGCCCGTGCGCTCGTGAAGAATCCGGAAATATTAATATTAGATGATTCGCTTTCTGCTGTGGATGCCAAGACAGAAGCAAAAATCATTGAAAATATTCAAGCGGAACGTAAAGGAAAGACAACGATTATTACAACACATCGTTTGTCAGCAATCCAACATGCGAATTGGATTATCGTGCTTGAAGATGGACGTATTGTAGAAGAAGGCACGCATGAAGCATTATTAGAACACAATGGCTGGTACAAAGAACAATTCGACCGCCAACAAATCGGGGAGGTTGAGTAATATGGGTACTGGTAAACGATTACTGTATTACGCACTTGACTATAAAAAGTTGCTCATCGCGGGAATTGTTCTCCTTGGATTTGCGGTTGCTGCAGATTTAATGGGACCGATGATTGCGAAAGAAATTATTGATGAACATATAGCTAGCGCTGTAGACGGGGGCATTGATTTTACTCCGATAGCCAAATTATTAGCAGTCTTTTTTGGCCTTGCAGTTGTCACAGCGATATTGAGGTATTTCCAATATTTACTATTACAAAATGCGGCAAATCGTATCATCCAGAAAATACGCAATGACTTATATGAGCATATTCAAACATTACCGATTCGCTATTTTGATAACTTGCCTGCTGGGAAAGTTGTTGCACGAATCACGAATGATACAGAAGCCATTCGTAATTTATATGTCACGGTACTTTCGCAATTTGCAATAAGCGGCATGTATATTACCGGAATCTTTGTGGCGTTATTTTATTTAGATCCAAAGATGGGTGCCATTACCTTGTTCGTCTTGCCAATACTTTATATTTGGATGAAGGCTTACAGGAAGTTTGCATCGAAAGTAAACCATATCATTCGTAGCAAAGTAAGTGATATGAACGCGATGATCAATGAATCCATAAACGGGATGACGATTATTCAAGCATTTCGTCGTGAAAAACAAATGGGTGAGGAATTTGGAGAACTTAATGATGAACATTTCCGTTACCAAAATAAATTACTGAAAGTAGAAGCCGCAACGTCGTACAATTTAGTTGATGTGCTGCGCTCGCTAACATTTGTGATTTTCATTTGGTATTTCGGAGGTGCCTCATTATCTGGTGAAACTGTCATTACAGTTGGGTTGCTCTATGCCTTTGTAGATTATATAACAAGGCTTTTTAATCCGGTTACGGGTATCGTCAATCAATTTGCACAGCTAGAACATTCACTAGTTGCAGCTGAACGAGTGTTTCGCTTACTTGATCGTGAAGGAGAGCCAGTGAGTGATCATAAGGTTGCCAGATATCGTGGAAATGTTCGTTTTGAAAAAGTGTGGTTTGCTTATAATGAAGAAGAATATGTGTTGAAAGATATTTCATTCGAAGCAAAACAGGGAGAGACCGTTGCGTTAGTGGGTCATACTGGATCGGGAAAAAGCTCCATTATGAACTTACTGTTTCGTTTTTATGATGTTTCAAAAGGGACCATTACAATTGATGGGATGAACATTGGTGAGATGCCGCGGCAAACGGTTCGTGATTATATGGGGATTGTTTTACAAGATCCTTATCTATTCAGCGGTACTGTGGAATCGAATATATCACTTGGAGATTCGCGGATTACGCGTGAGAAGGTCCAGCAATCATTGGACGCGGTTGGCGGCGACCGACTCTTGAGGCATTTACCGAATGGGATTGATGAAGAAGTGGTCGAGAAGGGTAGTACACTTTCTTCGGGACAACGCCAGCTCATTTCATTTGCACGGGCGCTTGCCTTTGACCCTGCGATACTGATCTTGGATGAAGCGACTTCAAATATCGACACTGAAACGGAAGAGATTATTCAACATGCGATGGATGTTCTGAAAAAAGGAAGAACAACATTCATCATTGCGCATAGACTTTCTACAATTAAAAATGCAGACCGGATTTTAGTACTTGATCACGGGGAGATAGTTGAAAGTGGCACACATGATGAACTACTAATTTTAGGCGGCCAGTATGCACAAATGTATAAATTGCAGGCGGGGACAACGAATAGAGTTGTGTAAATCACAGGAACGAGGATCAATCATATGATTGATCCTTTTTTTTCTCAAATCTCGTTGCTATACTATTCTGGAAAGCGTATATTTAGAGTATCGAAGTATCATGCGCGAAAGTAGGAATATTATGTGGAAGTGGTTTACGGATTGGAAGAATAAAGTTTCTGGATTTAATAGAAACGTGAAATTATTCATGCTTGCGAATGTGCTCATTTCAATCGGAATGGGTGTTTTTATGGTTATGTATAATTTGTATATAAAAGAGCTTGGCATGCCGGAAACGATAAACGGTAAAGTTATATCGATGACGGCGCTGGCGTCTGCGATCATGCTGATTCCAGCAGGACTTTTAAGCGATAAATTTGGGCGGAAGTGGATGATTATTGGCGGGACGGTATTTGGTGCGATGACGTTGTTCTACCGTAGCATTACAGTTTTGGAAACGCCGATTGTTTATGCAGCCTTTTTAACAGGTATTTTTATGGCGTTCGTTCAAGTTTCTGGTGTTCCGTTTCTTGCGGAAAACACAAAACCGAAAGAGCGTGTCCATATGTTTAGTTTGCATTTCGCTTTAATGACGGTTGCAAACGTCATCGGAAGTTTATTTGGCGGTGTTTTATCAGATGTTCTTCAGATTACCTTATCTCTAGGGGCAGTGGAGTCAATCCGTTGGGCTTTACTAATCGGTGCAATTACTTTCACGATTGGACTTATCCCGCTGTTCAAATTGCAAAATAGGAATCCAGTGCCTATTGTCGTAAAGGAAGTCGTTGAGGAACATAAACCTAAAATCGACGATAGTTTAAAAAGAAACCTCATTCTTATTTTTCACTTCTCATTTGCAAGTCTGCTTATCGGACTCGGATCGGGATTAGTGATTCCATATTTGAACTTGTACTTCTCAAATCGTTTCGATGCATCCAATTCATTTATAGGTTTGGTTTTATCATTGGGCTCTGGAATGACTGCTGTTGCGATGCTTATCGGACCTGTGTTAGTGAAGAGGGTCGGGAAAGTGAAAGCATTAATTTTATTTCAAGTATTGTCGATTCCATTTTTACTATTAACAGCATATACGACATCACTCCTACTCGCTTCTATCGGGTTCTTAGTGCGTCAGGCACTGATGAATGCCGGGAATCCAATTCAAAGCGCAGTGGCGATGGAAATCGTATCGGACAAATATAAAGGACTTGCGAACTCTATCAATCAAACAGTCTTTCAGCTCGGTTGGGCAACCATGGGACCAATCGCTGCAGGACTTGTCATTTCATTCGGCTCTTATTGGGGCTATGCATATGCATTTACCATAACGGGTGTTTTGTACGTGATCTCGTCAACGTATTATTACTTTATTTTTGGGAGAAGAAAATTATCTGAGGAATGAATCAATTCAAATATCTGGTATTTAATAAAAGGGGTGCCGGGAATGAATACATTTATAATGCTACCTGTAATTATTGGCGTAGGGATTTTACTTTTAGTCACCTTTGCAATTTACAAAGCCATTCGGAATCGGAAAGAATTGGGGAATATGTATACGCCGTATGACGATATGGTACGAGGAACAACAGATGTGAATAGCAGTAAGTATCCGGCAAAGGATACGAAACACGCAATACCTTTTGAAGAAAGTCAAAAAGTAGAACGTGAATGAGAAAGGGCCAAAATAACTTTTGGTCCCTTTTTATTCATCCCTTTAATCATACACATGAAAAATCATTAATTCATGAATCATTTTCTTAATATCTTCTTCATCAGGCGGCGTTTCACCGAGCCATTTAATAGAACCATCCGGTAAATATTCACCGGTATACCTGACACTCTTAAAGAAAAAAGCGAATGTCCAACCTGGGAGTTGCGCGTTTTCAAACATTGGTTTATAGCTGAAATGTTGTAGCAATGTACTACCCCTCTCATAAGACAGCGCCGTTTCGCATAAAATTGAAAAAAGACATGCGAAAGGATGCTGACGTGTTTACTGATAAATTAAAGCAGGCCATCGAAGACGAATTTAAAGACTACCACTTTTATAAATCGATGTATAAACTGACAGATGATCCACTATGGAAAGATTTCATCAAGCATGCGTATGAAGATGAAAAAAGTCATTATGAAATGTTTCAACAACTCTATTATATGCTTACGGGAAGGTTTGTACAAAACCCGAAGAAAAGATTACCTTGTTATAATTTAAAAGAGTGTGCAAAACAAGCGCTTCTTGATGAATTAGAGTCTGTGGAAACGTATAAAGTAATGTTGTTGACGATTCCTATTCAACAAGCGTATAATCCCTTATTTATCGCCATGAACGATGAAATGGAGCATGCGATTCGATTTTCAACCATGTATAATGCATTATAACAATGCGACAAATTTTTCCGATCGCGCGACTTCTGTTATAATCAGAGCGTAACGAAACGGAAAAAGGTGAAGCGATGGATTTTATATGGACATTATTATTTATGGCATTTATCGGCGCGCTAATCGGTGGCCTTACAAACCATTTAGCCATTAAAATGCTCTTTAGACCCCACAAGGCACTGTACATTGGCTCTTGGCGACTGCCATTTACGCCAGGACTTATTCCGAAAAGACGGGATGAATTGGCGAAACAATTTGGTAAAACCGTCACGAACTATTTACTGACACCAGAAACATTTAAAAAGAAATTATTAACACCAGACATGGAAGAGAAGGCAGAGAACTTTCTTCAACAAAAATTAGAGGAACATGTTCTACATTCAGATAAAACATTGAATGATTGGCTAGAAGTTGCTGGAGCTACTGCTGTTTCAGAAAAGATTGAAGGAAAAGTTATTGAATTAGTAGACAATCAACTTCTGGTAGTTCGCACAAAACTGACAACAGGTACGGTCGAAGAGCTACTTCCAGAAAAATGGCGGTTAGAAGCGGTAGAACGGATTCCGCAAATAACGACCTATATTTTGCAACAGTCGGAGCAATATTTTGAGTCCGATGAAGGAAGAGCAATGTTTCGTAAGCTAATCGATGATTTTCTTGCATCGAAAGGGACATTCGGTAGTATGGTCAATATGCTTTTCGGAGAATCCGAATCGCTTGTTGCAAAAGTTCAGCGTGAGGCATTGAAATTTATTGGTGCCCCTGGGACATATAATCTAGTGAATACGATTATATTAAATGAATGGGATAAATTACAAAAACGCCCAGCGAATGAACTGCTTGCTGATTTTGATTGGGATGGACTCTTCGGTTCGGT
Organism: Sporosarcina sp. Y1009; assembly: GCF_057669865.1. NCBI lineage: Bacteria > Bacillati > Bacillota > Bacilli > Caryophanales > Caryophanaceae > Sporosarcina > Sporosarcina sp. Y1009. Next base: position 20,058 of record NZ_JBYHFO010000010.1, read on the forward strand.
CAAAGGTTATGTGAAAAAAGAATTGGCCATCGAATCCCGATTAGACAAGACATTACAAGATTATTGGCCAGATGGAGCAAATTGGACAGCTAGTCATATTACACCAACGATTATTCAATTCGCTTTTGGGCAAGTCGATCAACAATTAGAAACATCGCTTCGCAAATTAAAAATAGATGATATGGTTAAAGAGCAAGTCGATTCATTTCCTGTGGAAGTGCTGGAAGATCTTGTACTAGGCATTTCAAGACGTGAATTCAAAATGATCACAGTTCTTGGTGCGGTGCTAGGCGGCGCCATTGGAATTGTACAAGGTTTAATCGTATTTGCGACGAATCTTACTTAGGAGGAATTATAAATGACTGTAAATATTTATGATGATTTAAACAAACTGGAAGCAACCTTTAGAAAAACAACTGAGTTTTCAGAAGTTCAACAAGCGGTAGAGGTAGTTAAAGCAGATGAAGACGCGCTAGCTTTGTTCAAAAACTTCCGTAAAATCCAACTCGACCTGCAAGAAAAACAAATGGCCGGGGAAGAAGTAGAAGCCGATGAGCTTGAGTACGCGCAGAAAACAGCACAGCTCGCACAATCAAACGAAAAAATTATGGCAATGCTTGAAGCGGAAATGAAGTTAAGCGGGTTAATCGAAGAAGTTAACCGAGTGCTTATGAAACCCGTTCAAGAAGTATACGAATCAATCTAATGTAAAATCGTCAAGTCAGTTTTTATTTTTAATACTGACTTGACGGTTTTTATTTTTGTCTTTTTGCCTAAAGAATACGTGCATTCCTACATACAGGGCGATACAATTAGAACATGAAATAGAAAGTTGGGAAATAATATGCAAAAAATTAAAGTTGAAAATACATTTGCAACAGACTGGATTCGTATGTTCGCGCATCTTGCAAATCTCTTCTTTGAACAATGCGAAATTGTTACTGAGGATGCAGAAAATGCGAGTAAGGTGGATTTCGTCTTTACGGAACTTGAAGGAAATCGACTGTCCGGAACAGCGAAATTGACTTACGAAGGAAAAGAATATGTAGCAACGTATTCAGAGATTGAACTAGATGGCGATAAAAAAGACAAATCTCGTCAATTAAAGCGAATTTATTCACAAGTGTTTTTGGAAGTTCTTGAAGAGGCAACTGGAATGAAACAGTCTTGGGGAATCTTAACAGGCATCAGACCGATGAAGTTATATCACAAGTATCGTCGTGAAGGACTTAATTCTGAAGAAGCCATTGAGAAAATCATGAAAAACTACCGAGTTTCTCGTGAAAAAGGAGAATTGTTGGCGAAAATCGCAGCCATTCAACTTCGTTCAGTTCCCGATCTATATGATTTAAAAGATGAAGTCAGTATTTATATTGGAATTCCTTTTTGTCCAACAAAATGTGCTTATTGTACATTTCCGGCCTATGCAATTCGTCGAAAAAGTGGTCGCGTGGAATCATTTTTGGATGGCTTACACGAAGAAATTCGTGAAATGGGAAAATGGCTAACAGAAAAAGATATGAAGATCACAACAATCTATTTTGGCGGCGGAACACCAACATCTATCGAAGCAGAAGAGATGGATGAGCTGTACAAGACGATGTACGAATCTTTTCCGAATATGGAAACGGTGAGAGAAGTTACAGTGGAAGCAGGTCGTCCAGATACCATCACTCCGGCTAAAATAGAGGTGTTGAAAAAATGGGGAATTGATCGGATAAGTGTTAATCCACAGTCTTATACAGATGAAACGCTAAAGGCGATTGGTCGCCACCATACCGTTCAAGAAACAGTAGATAAGTTTTGGTTATCACGAAATATGGGCATGAAAAATATTAATATGGACCTCATTATTGGCTTGCCAAATGAAGGAATGGAAGAATTTGAACACTCACTTGCAGAAACGGAAAAAATGCAACCCGAGTCATTAACAATCCATACACTATCCTTCAAACGAGCATCTGAAATGTCGCAAAATCGAAATAAGTATAAAGTGGCGGACCGGAAAACTGTCGAGCGTATGATGAAGCGCGGGGAAGAATGGAACGAAAAAAATGGCTATGACCCATATTATTTATATCGTCAAAAAAATATTCTTGGGAACTTAGAAAACGTAGGTTACGCAAAACCCGGGGAAGAAAGTATTTATAATATCGTCATCATGGAAGAAGTACAAACAATTATAGGTGTTGGATGTGGGGCATCAAGTAAGTTTATCGACCGTGATACCGGGCGCATTAAACAGTTTTATAACCCGAAAGATCCGGCGGCGTATATATTGACGTACGAAGAATCAATCGAGAAAAAATTAGCGTTTCTTGAAGGGATTTTTCCCGAAACTGTCATAAAATAAAGGACTTTCAATGAAAGCGTCGAATATGTATAAATGAATGACTATTCATTTCATTGGGAGAGGTGGCAATTATTTTGTATACAACAGTAGAATTAAAAACGGAGGGGCGTCTTGCTCGACTAACTCTGAATAGACCAGCGTCGATGAACGCTATGGACGGGGTCATGATGAAAGAGCTTGCCGATGTGTTTGAATCGTTGAAAAGTGACGAGACGGTGCAAGTATTGTTAATTAATGGTGCTGGACGTGCATTTTCTGCAGGCGGGGACATCAAAGCGATGCTCGATCCGGAAAATCCAATGGAAATTAGCGATATCATGGGGGATATTTCACGTTTAGCTCAAAATCTTTACACATTGCCTCAAATCTCTATCGCAGTTGTCCACGGTGCAGCAGCTGGACTGGGGTTAAGTGTCGTCCTTGGCTGTGATTATATAATTGCAGAAGAAGAAGCCAAAATTGCGATGAATTTTATCGGCATTGGGTTAGTGCCAGACGGGGCGGGTCATTTCTTCTTGAAAGAGCGAGTCGGTGTTCCGAAAGCGAAGAACCTTATTTGGTCGGGGCAAGTGTTGAATGGCCAAGTAGCCCACAGTCAAGGTCTAATTGACGAGGTAGTTGACGAAGGGAAGGCCGCCGAGCACGGGGAAGCGATGGCGAATAAGTTACTTGCTTCACCAATTGCCGCAATGATTGCGACTAAGAAAATTTTACATGAACAAAAAACAAAAGAACTTGAACGCATTTTGGAAATGGAAAGCGAAGCGCAACAAGCGATGCGAAATACGGAAGATCACTTAGAAGGTATTCAGGCGTTCGTGGAAAAACGGAAACCGGTCTTTAAGGGGAAGTAATTACCACTTTACATTTAAACAAAAAATACCAAGCACTAACTTAATCACAAATTAAGTAGTAGCTTGGTATTTTTCTATTTGTATTTATCTACAGTTTCACGCCATGAAAAATAACCTTTTTCAACAGCACGGATTAATAATTCAGCGGTAGCAATATTTGTCGCTAATGGGATGCTGTAAACATCACAAAGACGTAGCAAAGCGCTGACATCAGGCTCATGAGGTTGAGCAGTCAGTGGGTCGCGGAAAAAGATAATTAAATCCATTTCTCCGGTAGCAATCATCGCACCGATTTGCTGGTCGCCACCTAGTGGGCCAGACATAAGTCTATTAATGGATAAATTCGTTTCAGCCATTATTCTTTTTCCAGTGGTTCCGGTAGCGTATAATTCATATTTCGTAAAAATCGGTTCATAAGCAATTGTGAAATTTACCATTTCATCTTTCTTTTCATCATGAGCAATTAAAGCGATTTTCAATTTATGCACCTCTTTTTTTATGAGTGGAACAATAGTAATTTTCCTGAAGGTGAAGCCAAACGATGTGTTGCCTCGAGTAAATCCTTACCTTCGAGAATAATCTGTCCTTTTTCTGTTGCTTCCTCATCATTAGCCGCTTCTAACGACTCGTCCATAATGACTTTCCCTTTAGCTTCATATGCAGTCAATTTATAAGTTTTCATGGAATCCCCCCATATCTCTATTATTTAGTATACTACGAAAGTTTGAAAAATGAAATTTACAAAGAAGGCTTTACATATAGTGGGAAAGTAAAGTAACCTTTATGTAAAGAGTGCTTCACCAAAGATTTATTCGATTGTCTGATTGAAGATGTATTCACACCGAAGGAGGAGAAAGTATAATACCACTGGCTTTTGGGTATTTCATATAACACTCTTTGGAATAGCATCATTAATCGCGAACAGGGAAAAATGATAAATGAAACTTCTGTTTAATAGAAACGTATAAAAGAATAGACAGTTTGGTGAAAGGGGTTATTAAATGGCATTGCATTTGGAACAGGTAACAAAAAGATTTGGTGATTTTACTGCGGTTGATAATTTAACCTTATCAGTCGGAGACGGCACGATGTACGGATTTCTTGGCGCAAATGGTGCGGGGAAAACGACAACTTTCAGAATGATTTTAGGGTTATTGAACGCAAATGAAGGTCTAATTACGTGGAATAACAAACCGATTAATTACAAAACAAGCCCTGAAATTGGCTATTTACCAGAAGAGCGCGGCTTATATCCGAAAATGAAAGTGGAGGAGCAACTGATTTTTTTAGGACAATTACGCGGGATGAACAAATCAGATGCAAAATCGGCCCTGAAAACATGGCTTGAACGTATGGAAATTCCACATTATGCAAATAAAAAAGTTGAGGAACTTTCTAAAGGGAATCAGCAAAAAATCCAAGTGATTGCGTCTTTACTCCATAGTCCGAAGTTATTAATCTTAGACGAACCATTTTCAGGATTAGACCCAGTAAACGTTGAATTATTGAAAGCAGCAATCATCGAGTTTCGTAATAGCGGTGCAACGATTGTTTTCTCGAGTCACCGGATGGACCATGTTGAGGAATTATGTGAGCAACTAAGTATTATCCATCACGGCAAGCAAATCGTTAGCGGAACGCTTCGTGAAGTAAAGCAATCGTTTGGAAAACAAAATGTCCGCATTCATTCGGATAATGATTTGTCCCAATTAGATTTGGTTTCAGGTGTCACTTCGGTCAGTAGATCGGTTGAAGGTGCGCTTTATCAAGTGGAGTCAGAACATATTGCCAACAAACTGCTAACAGCTGCATTGGAGTCGGGTCCAATTCGCCATTTCGCAATTGAAGAGCCATCGCTTCAAGACATATTTATCGAAAAGGTGGGGAAAGTTCATGCGTGAATTTCTACTCATTTTTAAACAAGCTTTTATGACAAAAGCAAAGACCAAATCATTTATTATCACAACAGCATTGATGATTGCAGGGGTATTTTTATTTGCAAATATGACGTCAATCATCAATACGGTGTCTGATATGACTGGTGGCGGTGAAGATGAACTCTATGTTGTAGATGAAAGTGGGGAACTGGTTTCATCGCTAGTGGCTAATTTAGAGGCTTCTAATAGTGGGATTGTCGTTAAAACAACAACTGACTCAGAAAAAGTCCTCACTGAAAAAGTAACCAATGAAGAAATCGACTCGTTTCTTGTAATCGGATTGGATGAAGAGAAAACAATTCAAGCCAACTATACCTCAATGAGTGCACTCGATTTTGGTCGTTCTGCGATGATTACGGATGCATTGCAGTCGATTCAGGCTGAAATTAAAGCGGAGCAATTATCGCTTTCAACAGCGCAGCTTCAAACCTTATTTGCACCGATACAGTTCGAACAACATTCTGTTTCAAAAACAACAAAGTCTGAAGAAGAGTTAAGTGAGGCACGAGGACTTGTTTATATTCTTGTCTTTCTTATTTACTTCACGGTTATTTTTTATTCAAACATGATTGCAACTGAAGTTGCTACAGAGAAGTCCTCCCGTGTTATGGAAATTCTGATATCGAGTATTTCGCCAGTTAAGCATATGTTTGCCAAAGTCTTAGGAATTGGATCTCTCGGTCTTGTCCAAATGATTCTATTAGGAATTGGTGGATTCATAGCAGTGAAAACATCAGCTTCGAATATGGTAGATGGGGTATCCTCCTTCTTCGGATTTTCAAATCTAAGCATTTCAACAATCATTTTTGCAGTCGTCTTCTTTATACTTGGCTATTTCTTATATGCTACGGTTGCGGCACTTTTAGGATCACTTGTAAGCCGGACAGAAGACGTTGGGCAAGCGATTATGCCGATTATGATTCTAGTGATATTAGCATTCATGATTGCGATGCCGGGTCTTTCTAATCCTGAACTCGGTTTTCTGAAATATGCTTCTTATGTACCGTTTTTCGCACCGCTCGTTATGTTTTTGCGTGTAGGTATGTTGGATTTACCACTATGGGAACCATTATTGTCCATTGCAATTATGCTGATCACAATTTTCGTATTGGGCGTTTTGGGTGCTCGTGTATACCGCGGCGGCGTACTCATGTATGGACCTTCACGCTCATTTAAGGATATTCGAAAGGCGATTCAACTTGGAAAAGAATAATATGCAAAAAGACTTCGGCATTTTTCGCGAAGTCTTATTTTTTATGGTAAAATAAGAACAAGTATTCGATTACGTGGGAGGGGTTATTTTGTCAGCGATTCGTTTTATTCATGCGGCTGATTTACATCTTGATAGTCCGTTTAAAGGGATGACGGGCATGCAAGCGGATCAGTTAGGAAACTTGCGTAACAGTACATTTGCGGCATTCGAGAGACTGATTGAGCATACGTTAATTTCTAAGCCAGATTTCGTTCTGATTGTAGGAGATATTTATGACGGTGAAGATCGAAGCTTGCGGGCGCAAATGAAGTTTCAAACGGGAATGGAAAGGCTAGATAAAGCCAACATCCCAGTGGTCATTTCGTATGGGAATCATGATCATTTAGACGGAAGATGGACAAGATTTGAATTGCCTTCAAATGTTCATGTGTTTACTGAAAAAGTGGAAAGAACCAAACTGAATATTCGTGGTGAAACAGTGAATATTTATGGTTTTAGTTACGCTAAGCGTCATATTCGTGAATCGATGATTGCAAATTACCCTGTTGCTGAAAGGGAGGATGGCTATCACATTGGCATGCTTCACGGCAGTTTAGCAGGCGATGAGAACCATGCAGTCTATGCACCATTTACAGTAGAAGATTTAAGACAAAAACATTATGATTATTGGGCACTTGGCCATATTCATTTACGCCAACAATTACAAATGGATCCACCAATCATTTATCCTGGTAACCTTCAAGGGCGTCACAGAAATGAGCGTGGTGAGAAAGGTTTTTACGAGGTTGATCTTATAAATAATGAGCCGATCCTTCATTTTATTCCAACATCAGAAATTGTCTTCGAGCAAATTGACATCTCATGTGCAGGTATTCGTCATGCAAATGAGTGGATTAAAATTTGTAAGGAAGCAATTGATTCTTTTAAGGAAAAACATCGATCGGCAATTATTGAACTCACGATGACTGATGTAGACCACGAAACAGCAGCTATGTTCGATCAAACACCAATTGAGGAATGGCTCGGTGTACTTCGAGAAGTAGTTGATGAGCCTGAATCCTTTATATGGGTTCAATCCATCACATTCGAGAAAAAAATAACTACAGAGGCCAGAGGGGCATTAGAGCAGTCAGTATTTAGTATGATAAACGGATGGGACCATAAGGAATGGAAAGAAATATTAAATGATGTCTATCAGCACACACGTGGTGTGAAATATTTATCCGTTTTAAGTGAAATCGATATAAAAGAAATTAAAGAAAAAGCATTGTCCATAGTGGCGACAGAAAAGATAGAAAGTAAATGAGGTGCGCACATGAAGATTGAAAAACTACGAATTTATGGGTTTGGCAAACATGAAAATGTCGTCATAGATTTTGCTTCCAAACTAAATATCGTCTACGGGTTAAATGAGGCTGGGAAAACAACGATTCAACAGTTTATTCTTCATATTTTATTTGGTTTTCCACAAAGAAATAGTGCATTATTGCGTTATGAGCCGAAATCAGGCGGGAAATACGGAGGGCAAATCCAGTTAGTCGACCAGCTTTATGGACGCTGTACCATTGAACGCATTCGCGGGAAATCATCTGGTGATGTCACTGTGCATTTTGAGGATGGAACGACAGGTGGTGAAGAAGATTTAAAAGCATTGTTAAGACATTATAATCGGTCATCTTTTGAATCAATCTTTTCCTTCTCGCTACTCCAATTACAGGCCTTTGATAAAATGGATGAAGCAGAGCTTAGTCGTACGTTGCTGGCATCAGGGACCACAGGTGTTGATACTTTAATTCAACTTGAGAAACGAATGGAAACGGATATGGGAGAGTTATTTAAAAAATCCGGTCGAATTCCGAAAATGAACGTGAAAATGAAAGAGCTTCAGGAACTAGAATTATCACTAAAAGAAGAACAAGACAAAGTAGCAGAATATGCACCCGCTATCGCGAGAATCTATGAAATTGAGAATGAGCTTTTGCAATTACGCGTTCATGAAAATGATCATCGCAAACAACTAGAACAACTGTCGCTTCAACAACAGAGATTGCCACTGCAATTGAAACACAATACACTGCAAAAACAATTAAGTGATATGAACACAACAACTTTCCCCGCAGATGGTATTAGACGTTTTGAGTCGTTAACTAGTCAGTTAGTTGAAGCGAAAATCGCTAAACGTAGAGTTGAAGAAGAACTTTCAGTGTTAACGAAGCATATGCCCCAAGACCATCAAACCGATCGCCTTTCTAAACTCGATTATTTATTGGCAAAGGAATCGGAGTGGCACAACTGGCGATCCACCATGAATGGGCTTGATGAAGAGATACGCCGATTGGAAAGTTTGAAACACCGTTTACTTGATCGTATTGGGGTCAAAGGTGACGACGGCTATCAAATGGTCATCGAAGCAGATGTTTCTCTCCGCAAGGAAGAAGAAATGTACGAAATTTTAAATGAGTTAACGACATTGAATAATGAAATAGACTTTACTGATAAGCGTTATACACAAGAAAGTCGTGAAGCGAATCAGTCAGTTCAGCAACTTGAATCTCTAGAAGAGCCGTCGAATGAGGAACGGAAACAAGCCCAAGAGTGGCCAGCAATTAGGCAGAAATTAGCAGAGGCTAAAGCATATATTTCATTTAATAAACAAACTACGAAAGATCATAGTACTCAACTTTTGCCGATTGGTTTACTCGTTGCGATTTTATTGATCGGTTACGGTATTGTCCAACAACAATGGTTTTCCATTGTTTTAGGTGTGATCATTACTGGAGTTAGTCTGTTTTTTCATTTCAATAAAGATGCCAAAGACGACTCGAAGCTTAGCGAGATGGAGAAATTTGTATCTGATTATGACCATAAAGAACAAGAAATAAAAAACCTTTTAGACCGTGTGGCGTTTTTTACACATGAAAAGCAGCGTTTAGAAGAAGTAACCCGTGCACTTATACGCAAATCTGAAACAACAAAATCTAAGTTAGATGATTTACAGATTGGAAGAAGTCAAACAGAGGCGCATTTTAATAAGTTCATAGAGGTTTACGGTTTTGATGGGGTGCCATCACCCGCAATTATTCCAGAGTTATTTCGCATGATTCGAGAGTTGCAAGAAAATGCGCGTGAAATGAAAGATGCGTTTGTACTGAAAAATTCGATGCAAACGAAACTGGATCATCACATAGAGGACATTCAAAACACCTTACAACAAGATATATCTCCGGATAATTTATATGAAAGATTACGAAATGAATATCTCCAATTAAAAGAAGTGATTAAAACAAGGGAATCTTCAATGACAAGAATCGAACAAATCAAGCCATCTTTAATCGAAATGGAAGATCGAGTTGAAGCACTTGAACTAAATCTTAGTACGTTATTGAATGAAGCAGGAGTAGAAAGTGATGAAGATTTTTATGAGACATATGATCTTCACCAAAAAACAAACCAGTTAAAAGAACAAGTTGCAGCATTAGCGTTACAACTAACAGAAGACGGCCAGGATTCTATGGTAGAACTGACAACTGAAGCTGAAATCGCTGAGAACATTAATAGTCATCAGGTGAATTTATCGAACATCGATGATAGGATACATGCGCTTTTGAACGAAAAGGCTAAACTTGTCAACAAAACAGAGCAGCTGCTTACAGATGAAACCTATAGTCAGTTGCGACAACTTTTTGAAGTGAAAAAAGCAGAGCTTGCGGAACTTGCAAAAGATTGGTCTGCCCGAAAAGCAATTCAAGAGGGGATCAATCGAACGATGATGGAGTTAAAAGAAAAGAAATTACCTGAAGTTCTTCGCCATGCAGAGCAACTATTTAAGGAGTTAACGGATGGGAAATACAAAGCACTTATTGTGCCAGAAAGCGGTGCATTCGAAGTGCTATCGGAAAACGGGATAAGATACCCGATAATAGAACTTAGCCAGGCTACGAAAGAACAAGCTTATATTTCATTGCGACTTGCCCTTGCAGCGTCAATTTTGGACAGTGCGCCGTTTCCGATTATTATGGATGATCCATTTGTTCACTTTGACGAAGAGCGACTTTCGCGTATGATGAAATTAGTGGATGATACACAAGGTCATCAATTTATTTATTTTACATGTCATGAAAAAATGAAAAAGTATTGGGTAGATGGTACAATAGTAAACGTTTCCGAAATTGGAAACGAAAAGGGGGCGTTGTTCAGTGAAACAGTTACTTGATTATAAAGTAGGCGAGACCATTGATCTTTATTTGTTGATCAAGCAATCTACTAAAGGTGTTACCACTCAAGGAAGTCCATTTATGACCTTGATATTGCAGGATAAAAGTGGAGATCTGGAAGCGAAGTTATGGGATACAACAGATGAACATATGAAACTCTATCCAGCCACTGCGATTGTTAGAGTCGGTGCAGATATTCACGAATATCGCGGAAAAAATCAATTGCGCATAAAAAGCATTCGCCCAATCAAAGAAACAGAAAATATATCAATTTCTGATCTTGTTCCTTCGGCAGCAAAAAGTAAGGAAGTTTTATTAGAAGAGTTAATGGCGTTTTTCTTTGAAATGGAAAACCCGAAAATTCAGCGGATTACGCGCCACTTATTGAAAAAACATGAAGTTGAATTTCTAACATACCCAGCCGCAACTCGAAATCATCATGATTATGTATCTGGGCTAATTGATCATGTGGTGTCCATGTTGAATTTAGGGAAATCCTTAGCTGAATTATATCCTTCGTTAAATAAAGATTTACTGTATGCGGGAATCATTTTACACGATATTGGTAAGGTGATTGAATTATCTGGGCCAGTTGGAACGCAATATACAGTTATCGGAAATATGCTTGGACATATATCAATTATGGTCAATGAAATTTCTAAGGCAGCAGATGAACTAGAAATTACTGGTGAGGAAATCATGCTCTTACAGCATATGGTTCTGTCCCATCATGGAAAAGAAGAGTGGGGAAGTCCGAAACGTCCAATGCTTAAAGAAGCCGAAATTCTTCACTATATCGATAATATCGATGCAAAAATGAATATGTTAGATCGTGCACTTAGTAAAACTATGCCAGGAGAATTTTCTGAACGAATTTTCCCATTGGATAATCGTTCATTTTATAAACCAACCTTTGAATGAAAAATGCATACTAATACAAAAGGCTATCCGAATCGAATCGGATAGCCTTTTTTCATATAATTATTTATCTGTAACTGTCCAGTTTTCAAGTACAGATTCAAACATTTTATCTTTCAAATCAACGTCAACTTTTTCAACGAGATTTGCCAGTTCAGATTCGAATTTTTGTTTCATGATTCCATTCTCAATAGCTGGTTTTAGATCTTCGTATTCTTCAGCTAATTCAACATCACGTGTTTCTGTGACCTCGATGATATGATATCCGAAACTTGTTTTAATAGGTTCACTTAGTTCGTTTTCAGGAAGACTAAAAGCAGCATCTTCAAATTCCTGTACCATTTTTCCAGGTCCGAACCATCCTAAATCGCCGCCGCTTTCTTGTGCAACAGGTTCAATTGAATATTCCTTAGCAAGTTCAGCAAAGTCTTCGCCTTCTTCTAATTTTGCAATGACTTCTTTAGCTGTTTTTTCATCATCTACTAGAATATGGCGTGCATGTATTTCTTTTTTCATTTTTTCGTATTCAGCTTTAATCTGTTCTTCAGTTACTTCATCTAATGATTCAATCAGTTTTTCATTAAGTACTTTCAATTCAATTTGTTGCTCAAAAAAGTCTTCAGTCCAGTTTTGTTGTTTAAGAAACATTTCGTAGTTCTCGCCATATGATTCTTTTTGAACATTAATAGCATCTTGTAATTCTTTATCGGAAACATTGAATTCGTTTGAGATTGCTTTTTTAAGTAATAAGTTTTCAAAAGCCTGAGCTCCAACGGATCCCTTCATTTCGTTATATAGTTCTTCTTTTGTAACGTCCCCAGCCTTGGTTGTAGCAATCACTTCGTTATCAGTAGCATTAGTATCGCTACAAGCAGAAAGTGCGAGGATAGAAGCGGTTAAAGATAGCGCAAGTATTGTTTTTCTCATACGATATTCTCCCCTAAATTTAATGTGCAACAGTTGATACTATACCATAAATTCAGACTAAAAACAAAAATACTCTGTCGGTAATTTGCCTACGAAGCTCTAAACTGTGCGCATACGATAAAGAGAGAGAGGGGGTGCTTTCGTGAGCGGATATAAACAAGGTAGTGGGTATGGTTCTGGATTCGCATTGATCGTAGTGCTGTTTATTTTATTGATAATTGTCGGTGCTGCATACTTGTATTAAGAAAAAAGAAAAGTCCAAAATTCCCGATAGGGGATTTTGGACTTTTTCTGCATTCCTCATACTGCCAATAAAACTTCTACGAAAAAAGAGAGCATTAATATTGTCACAAGAATATTAACTGTCGTGAAAATTTTCGATTGTTTTTCTTCGGGGATTTCCCTTGTGGCACAAAGTATATACGTCATTCTATTTATTTGATATAAGTAAAATAATAAAAATAGAACTGTTATTACAAGGATCAAATGAATTTCCTCCCCTTTAATCATCTACACGTAATAATAGCAGAAATCGATCGGAAATGAAACAGAACCAATCTGATCGATAAGATTATTTTGTATTTTGAACGGCTGTCAATTCGCCGCTTTCATTATCAAATGTATTTTCGATGTTCGTAATACCACGTTCAAATATTTCCATAAAGTCATCACCGTAAATGTTTTTTACGACGGACATAACTTCTAAAAACTCCGGGAATTTCCCGTATAATTGCTTAATAGGTAAAGAACCATCAAGTATTCTATGTTCAGTATTATAGTAACTTTGATTCATTTCTAGAATAAGTTTCTCGCCTTCAGCTGTTACAGAAACATAGGTGTTTCGTCGATCATCTTCTTGTTTAAAGAAATTTAAATAGCCGCGTTCTTCAAGTTTTTTTGAAAAGTTGAAAGCTGTTGAGACATGCATCACACCGAATTTCGAGATATCTGAAATAGTCGCTTCTGTTAGATGGTAAGATAACCACAAAATATGATGTTCATTGATATTCAAGTCATAAGGTTTTATCCACTCTTGCCAATCTTTTTCTACTGCTTTCCATAGAGCCTTAGACAACTGAGCGATGCGTTGGCTAAAGATCAAAGCTTCTCTTGGTGAATATTTCTCTTCCAATAGTAAGACCCCCCCTACATTCATAAATCATCCTCTTTTATTATAGCAGGAAAGCAAACGATAAAGAAGTGAGAATTGCAAAAACTTTTGAAATGAAAAAGGTTATCCTTATTTTGGATAACCAGGTTTTCATTTTTATTTATTTTTGATGTGCAGCAATTGTTTGTTCCAAGCTTTCTATCGCTTCTTGAATTGCGGATAATTCTTGTTCGAGACGTTTTCGATTTGGTTCAGTCGATTGTTGCCAATTCTCGAATGATTGTTTAATCCCTAGGGCGGCGCCAGGAACAGTTTCTTTTGCTTCTTTTGATAGTTTAGTGATTGAATTTTTTAAATGATTTACTTTTTGTTTAATATCTCCAAATGAATCCTTCAAATCAGATGATGCAGTTTTTACAGAGGTTCGGATTTCACTCCCTGATTTCGGAGTCGAGTATAGTACTGTTATCGCTGCTGCGGCAGTGCCAGTTGCAAGGCCAAGGAAAAAAGTAGATGCTTTCAAAAGTAACGCTCCCCTTTCTTTAGAAATAGTATTCCTTTTACTAGTTTAATTAAACCACGCATTCCATAGATGAGCAAACAAAAAAAGCTTTTCGCAGGATAGCGAAAAGCTTTATATGCGTATTAGTTCGTAACAGTTTTATGAAAAGATGATCTTTCCAAGACTTTTGTCACGATTGGTTTAATTAAGAAAAAAGCAACTATGTTTAATACAAAAGCAGGAAGTACTACCGTTGCATATAAGAAAGCAAATGGTAGATCTACGCCTAATATAAAAATGGCTACTGATAAAAAGATAAATCCTGATAACAGTGTACCTAGACCAACGATTACAGTCGATGCAATTAAATTAGTGGAAATCTTTTTAAACGTAATGATAACCGCATAAAAAGCAAAGCCAGTAATTAGTTTATCGGCGATATTTGGTAAGAACCCTAATGGGAATGTCGAAAATAATCCCGACAGAACGCCTGTTGCAATCGTAAGAATGAAAACACTCTTCACATCACGGAATAATAAAATCCCTATAAACATCATTGTCAACATGAAATCAGGTTTCATACCACCATTAATACCTGGAATTACTAAATACAGTGCAGCACCTACGGCAACTAACATGGCCATAAGCACAAGATTTTTCGTATTCATTTTCTCATCTCTCCTCAGCTAAGCTCAATTTTTTTCCTATCGTATCCTCATGATCGATAGCGAAAAACTTACTTTATATCATATCTTAAAACGTTAGATTAAACAAGTTTACTTATGATGTGATCAGCAAGTTCTTGAATTTTTTCCGGTGTATATGTTGTATGTTTTGGTTCCCATGTCGATAGTTGAAAGCCGTCAGTCTCGTCATATCTTGGAATGAAGTGCATGTGGTAATGAAATACGCTTTGGCCAGCAGGTGCACCATTGTTTTGCAGTAAATTCAGGCCTGCAGGACGAAACTCTTCTTTTAAAGCATTTGCAATTTTAGGCGCTACTTTGAAAAAATTAGCTGCGTCTTCTTCTGAAAAACCGTAAATGTTTTCGATATGTTTTTTAGGTATTAATAGAACATGTCCTTTTGTAGTAGGCATAATATCCATGAATGCATAGACATGTTCATCTTCATAAATTTTGGCACTAGGAACAGCGCCTTCAATGATTTGACAAAAAATACAACCAGTCATTTCAACACTCCTCTCATTATTTCAACAATTGTAGCATATTTTTAGGGGGAGACTGCGGATTATACTTAAATTATATTTCCTGTTTATGCAAAGGACAAGGTAATTTGGGCGTAAATTTGTTAAACTGTAGAAAAGAATGGGGGATGAACATGTCAATCGTTGAATTAACAAGCGTAACGGGTGGATATTCACGGAAACCTGTTTTACATGATTTGTCATTTGAGATTGGAAAAAGTGAACTTGTTGGATTAATTGGCTTAAATGGTGCTGGTAAAAGTACAACGATTAAACATATTATTGGTTTGATGAATGCGCATAGCGGTGAAATTCGAATAAATGGTGTCACTTTTAGTGAAAATCCAGATATGTATAGGAAGTCGTTTTCCTATATTCCGGAAACACCCGTCCTATATGAAGAATTGACATTAAGGGAGCATTTGGAGTTAACAGCGATGGCCTATGGACTGGACAAGGATGTGTTTGAAGCTCGTTCTGCTGCGTTACTCCGAGAGTTCATGATGGAAAAGAGACTTCGCTGGTTTCCAACTCATTTCTCAAAAGGTATGCGACAAAAAGTTATGATTATGTGTGCGTTTCTCGTCAATCCATCCCTGTATATCATTGATGAACCGTTTGTGGGTCTTGATCCGATAGGGATTAAATCTTTACTTGAACAAATGACGGAACGAAAAAATGAAGGCGCTTCTGTGCTTATGTCAACGCATATCCTCTCGACTGCTGAAAAATACTGCGATAGAATCATTCTGTTACACGAAGGTAAGTTACGGGCGCAAGGAACGATGGATGAGCTCAGAGCGATATTCGGACGACCTGACGCATCGCTAGATGACTTATACATTGCGATGACAGAGGATAATGATTATGAAAAATTTGCGTGAATTATGGGGAACTCGGTTTATGCATTATATGACAGAGTTTCAAAGATATATGAAATATGTTTTTACAGGTCATCTAGCGCTTGTTCTTGTATTTGCAATTGGTGCAGGGGGTTATACGTATAGTGAGTGGCTAAAAGAAGTGTCACCGGAATTTCCAGCTGCACTACTGACAGCAATTGTCATTGGTGTCGTGTTGACTTATTCCGCACCAGTCACCTTATTAAAGCCGGCAGATGCTGTCTATTTGTTACCCTTAGAGACTCAACTTCAGTTGTATTTTAAACAATCTCTACGTTGGTCTGGATTTTCCCAACTGCCATTACTTTTTATATTGTACATTGTGTTGTTGCCACTTTTATCGGCTACAGAGACGGGTACAAAAGCATCGTTAATATGGCTAGTATTTTTCATCGTTGTACTAAAGTGGGCTTTTGTGGAGTCGGAGTTTTATTTCAGACATGCGAAAAGTGGAGAAGGGGTTTGGCTAGACAGAATCATACGCTTCATATTGGCAGCGGTTTTTATTTATGTCTGGCTAAGCGCTTATCCATATTTAATTATTTTGGTAGCTGTTCTTATTGGAATTTACGCAACATATTGGAGAAAACAAAAAGAGGCAAGACCATTTCCTTATGAGCACTTTATCGTGCTCGAACAAAATAGAATGATGCGTTTTTATAGATTTGCAAATTATTTTACCGATGTGCCACATTTAAAGGGATCTGTAAGTCGAAGACAATGGCTTGGATTTTTGATGTTGCCGTCAAGTTTCGAAAAAAGAAGTACTCAAAAGTATTTGCTTAAGCGGACCTTTATTCGAACGGATGATATTTTTTGGTTATGGGTAAGATTGACTGGAATTACGCTTGTCGGTGCAATCTTTATTCCGTTCCCTGTTGTTGTTTATATTTTTACGGGTGCGTTATCTTTCGCTTCTGCTATTCAACTAATTTATGCACTACGTGCAGGAGAAGAGTTCCGAATGGATATGTTATTCCCCGCCGGTGATCGCTCAGCTGCAATTCGAAGTATCGTTAGAAACGTTCAGTTACTTCAAGCAGTTTTGGTTATGTTTACTGCGTTTTTTACATTTGGTTTTCAATGGACACCTTTTATACTGGGGATTATTATTTTGGTCGTATCGGAAATTACACTTCAAACAACTAAAGAAAAATAAGAGAATCACTTCTTGGACGATTATTTCGCCAAGGAGTGTTTTTTTATATAGATAAAAATTATGTGGTATATAGAAAATTCGGAAAAACCTTGCAACTCACTCTATAAATTAGGTATAATAACAAAAAGGCAACAGGGGTGAGCGTATTGGAAAAAAGGTACTCATATACTGGATTTATGAAATCTGTCGGTAGAAATCCCTCTACGGCCCAGGCGGAAAAACTTTTGAGAGAAATTTATATGGATTTATTTCTGAAGCAGCTTCACCGCGAACAGATAAAAGAACGTATCATTCAGCATATCGATCAATCTTTGGATTCACGTGATGAAAAGGCATTTATGATTTACTCAACGGAATTATTGAAAATGAATAATTGCAACTAAAATGGAGGAACGCTACAAGAATTAAATTGTAGCGTTTTTTATTTTGCAAACTAGTTAAAACGTACGTTCCCTTTTCACTCGTATAAATTTAGGATATATGATAAAATAAGAATATTCTAGCTCAGGAGGGGTTCCTCGTTGGTTCAAAAATTTAATTTACAAGCACCCTATACACCGTCTGGCGATCAGCCAGCCGCTATCAAACAGCTTATTCAAGGATTAAAAGAGAATAAACGCCATCAGACACTTCTAGGGGCTACAGGAACGGGAAAAACTTTCACGGTGTCTAATGTATTAGCAGAGGTCAACAAACCTACGCTAGTTATGGCGCATAATAAAACTTTAGCAGGTCAATTATATAGTGAATTTAAAGAGTTCTTCCCAGACAATGCGGTAGAATACTTCGTTAGTTATTATGATTATTTTCAACCAGAAGCCTATGTGGCACATACAGATACTTATATAGAAAAAGATGCGAGTATCAATGATGAAATTGATAAACTCCGTCACTCAGCGACATCAGCATTATTTGAACGAAATGACGTGATTATCGTCTCTTCAGTCTCCTGTATATACGGACTCGGTTCACCAAAAGAGTACCGGGACATGGTTGTTTCAGTCCGTGTTGGGATGGAAATTGGGCGTGATGAATTACTAAGAAAGTTTGTTGCCATACAATACATCCGAAATGATATTAGTTTTACACGCGGTACGTTTCGTGTACGTGGTGATGTTGTAGAACTATTTCCAGCCTCGCGAGATGAGCGCTGCATTCGAATTGAATTTTTCGGAGATGAAATCGATCGCATTCGAGAAGTGGATGCCTTGACTGGTGAAATTATCGGTAATCGAGAACATGTAGCTATCTTCCCAGCCTCTCACTTCGTTACGAGTGAAGAGAAGATGGTAAAAGCCATTGATAATATTGAAGTTGAACTCGAAGAACGCTTAAAATACATGAAAAGTGAAGATATGTTACTTGAAGCACAGAGACTCGAACAAAGAACGTGCTATGACCTAGAAATGATGCGTGAAATGGGCTTCTGTTCAGGAATTGAAAACTATTCTAGGCATATGACATTGCGTCCGCCTGGTGCATCTCCCTATACACTTATCGATTATTTTCCAGATGACTTTTTATTAATCGTTGATGAAAGTCATGTTACCTTGCCCCAAGTTCGTGGCATGTTTAACGGTGACCAAGCCAGAAAGAAAGTATTAGTGGATCATGGTTTTCGTCTCCCTTCAGCACTGGACAATCGTCCATTAACATTTGATGAATTTGAAGGGCGCGCAAAAAATGCGATTTACGTATCAGCAACACCTGGACCTTATGAAATCGAACATACGCCTGAAATGGTCGAACAGATTATTCGACCAACAGGGTTATTAGATCCAACGATTGATGTTCGACCGATTGATGGACAAATAGATGATCTCATTCATGAGATCAACGAGAGAGTGAAAAAGAATGAACGCGTTCTGATTACGACATTAACGAAGAAAATGTCAGAAGATCTAACGGATTACTTAAAAGAAATCGGCATAAAAGTGCAGTATATTCATTCAGAAATAAAGACACTAGAACGAATAGAGATTATTCGGGAACTAAGAGTTGGAACCTATGATGTGCTCGTTGGGATTAATTTACTTAGAGAGGGTATAGATTTACCAGAAGTATCATTGGTGACTATATTAGATGCCGACAAAGAAGGTTTTCTTCGCTCAGAAAGGGCCCTCATTCAAACAATTGGGCGTGCAGCACGAAATTCGAATGGACATGTCATTATGTATGCGGATCGGATGACCGATTCTATGACAAAGGCAATTAGTGAGACAGAACGTCGCCGTGAAATACAGAAAGAACATAATGAAAAACATGGAATTACACCCACGACAATCAAGAAAAACATTCACAAAATTATCCGCGCAACTGATGTTGCAGAGGAAAGAGAAACTTATATAGAGAAAATTACTCAAGGTAAGAAATTGACGAAGACTGAGAAAGAATCGATTCTCAAGGTACTCGAGAAAGAAATGAAAGAGGCTGCAAAAGATCTTCAATTTGAACTTGCGGCAGAACTAAGAGATGCAATTTTAGAGCTAAAGGCAGAGAGGTAGATTGCAATGAGAAACAAAGAAATCGTCATACAAGGCGCAAGAGCTCATAATCTTAAGAATATAAGTATAAATATTCCGCGCGACAAGCTTGTTGTCATTACAGGCTTGTCAGGTTCGGGAAAGTCGTCACTTGCATTTGATACGATTTATGCAGAAGGACAACGGCGGTATGTAGAATCGCTCTCATCCTATGCACGACAATTTTTAGGGCAAATGGATAAGCCGGATGTAGATGTAATCGAAGGTTTGTCCCCAGCAATTTCGATTGACCAAAAAACGACGAGCCGAAACCCGCGCTCTACAGTTGGAACAGTAACGGAAATTTATGATTACCTACGTCTCCTGTTTGCGCGAGTTGGAAAACCAATCTGTCCAATACATGGAACAGAGATTTCATCTCAGACGATACAACAAATGGTTGATCGGATATTGATACTTCCAGAAAGAACTCGTATCCAAGTCTTGGCACCGATTGTCTCAGGAAAAAAAGGGACCCATGCCAAGTTGATAGACGAAATTAGACAAGAAGGTTATGTTCGCATTCGTGTAAATGGGGAAATAATCGACTTAGACGACAATATCGAGTTGAATAAAAATAAACGTCACTCTATTGAAGTAGTTATTGACCGTATTGTGATTAAGGATGATATTGTTTCACGATTGGGAGATTCTTTGGAATCAGCCCTCCGCCTTGCGAATGGAACAGTTCTAATCGATATTATTGACGGAGAAGAATTGTTGTTTAGCGAACACCATGCGTGCCCGCTTTGTGGGTTTTCCATTGGTGAACTTGAGCCAAGAATGTTTTCCTTCAACAGTCCATTTGGCGCTTGTGGTGAATGCGATGGGTTAGGAACTAAGCTGGAAGTAGATCCAAACCTCGTCGTCCCTGATTCTTCACTATCATTAAAGGATCATGCGATTGCGCCGTGGGAACCAACTAGTTCACAATATTATCCGGAGCTTTTAAAAACAGTTGCTAAACATTTCGAGATTTCAATGACAGTACCAGTAAGCGAGTTACCTGAAGAACAATTAGAAAAGATATTATTTGGTTCGAAAAATGAAAAAATCCGTTTCCGTTATACCAATGAATTTGGTGGAACACGGGATAGTGAAATCAATTTTGAAGGGGTATTAGCGAATGTTGCCCGCAGATATAAGGACACTTCATCAGAATATACGCGCGAACAGATGGAAAAGTATATGGCGCAGAGACCTTGTCCTTCTTGTAATGGCTACCGCTTAAAAGAAGAAACGCTTGCAGTAAAGATAAACGGTGTTCATATCGGAAAGGTAACCGAATTATCGATTGAAGATGCAGACCTTTTCTTCAAGCAATTACAGCTATCTGAAAAAGATAAACAAATTGCAGCACTAATATTACGTGAAATTGCAGAGCGATTAGGATTTCTCATCAATGTTGGGCTAGATTATTTAACGTTATCCAGGGCATCAGGAACACTATCAGGTGGAGAAGCGCAACGAATACGTCTGGCAACTCAGATTGGTTCACGGTTAACTGGCGTACTCTATATTTTAGATGAACCATCAATTGGCTTACATCAGCGCGATAACGACCGTCTAATTAATACATTAAAAAACATGAGGGATATTGGAAATACACTCATCGTCGTCGAACATGATGAAGATACAATGCTTGCTGCAGATCATTTAATTGATATGGGGCCAGGTGCTGGGGCAGAAGGTGGACTAGTTGTTTCAGCTGGTACTCCAAGTGAAGTGATGAATGATTCTGGGTCGCTAACTGGAGATTATTTAAGTGGGAAAAAGTTCATTCCTTTACCACTTGAGCGTAGACAACCTGATGGTCGTAAAATAATAATTAAAGGTGCAGCACAGAATAATTTAAAAAATGTTGATGTGGATATTCCATTAGGCCAATTTATAGCCGTTACTGGTGTATCAGGTTCAGGTAAAAGTACGCTTGTAAATGAAATACTATATAAAGTTTTAGCGCAAAAACTAAATCGTTCTCGACAACAACCTGGACAATACAAATCATTAGAAGGTATAGAGGAACTTGAGAAAGTCATTGAAATTGATCAATCTCCAATCGGTCGTACACCCAGATCCAACCCAGCAACTTATACAAGTATGTTTGACGATGTGCGAGACGTATATGCTTCTACTAATGAAGCCAAGGTTCGTGGTTATAAAAAAGGGAGATTTAGTTTTAACGTAAAAGGCGGACGCTGTGAAGCATGCCGTGGAGATGGAATCATAAAAATTGAAATGCACTTTTTGCCAGATGTGTATGTGCCTTGCGAAGTTTGTCATGGTAAACGGTATAATCGTGAAACATTAGAGGTTCTCTATAAGGGGAAAAACATTGCAGATGTCCTGGCAATGACAGTAGAAGATGCACTAGTCTTTTTTGAAAACATTCCCAAAATCAGCCGTAAATTGCAAACAATTGATGATGTCGGACTAGGCTATATTAAACTCGGTCAACCTGCAACCACTTTATCAGGTGGAGAAGCGCAACGTGTGAAGCTGGCCTCAGAATTGCATAAACGATCCAACGGTAAATCCTTTTACATTCTTGACGAGCCTACAACAGGACTTCACACACATGATATTGAAAAATTACTTGTAGTTTTACAGCGACTCGTGGAATCAGGGAATACAGTGCTTGTCATCGAACATAACTTAGATGTGATCAAGACAGTTGATCATATTATCGACTTAGGACCTGAAGGTGGCGATAAAGGTGGCCAGATTATTGGAACCGGAACGCCTGAAGAAATAGCGAAAGTGAAGAAATCTTACACTGGGCACTATTTAAAAACCATATTAGCGAGAGATCGAAAACGTATGAAAGAAGTATTGCAAGTGGCAGAATCATTTGGTAAGTGAAACTTTTTCACATTCAAACCGTATATATACTATTCACCAATAGAAATCCAAATTAGGAGGCAAAAGAATGCAAAGTAAAAGAAAACGGATTTTGACAATGTTGGAAAATGGTACGATTACCACGGACGAAGCGCTTACGCTTTTGGAAAAATTGAACGGTGAACAAACAACCGGGCAAGAAACAACTGAAACAAATGAAGCAACTCAATCTTCTACCGAACCTGCTGAGGAACCTTCGCAAAGTTCTAAACAAGAGAACGAGCAACCCGGTTCATCTGAGAAAAAAGGACAATCAGGACAATCAATGGATGAATTTTTAGAAGATCTCCGTAAAGATTTCACGAATGTTGGAGACCGCTTCATGCACTTTATGCAAACTGCGGTGCAAAAAGTGAAAGAGTTTGATCTGGACTCACCATTTGGTGAATCAGTTCTATTTTCTCATACAATTACAAAGCCGATGGATAAAATTGATGAATTGCTATTTGATATCGATAATGGGAAAATAACGATTCATTTAAGTGACGAAAAAGAAGCGCGTGCAGAATTCTCGGTAAAAGCATTTAACAGTGAGTCTGAAGCGAAAGCTAAGGAAGACTTTCTGGAAAAAGTGTTGGTCGTAACAGATGACAACAAATTAAGAATTTCAAGTAAGATGAAAATGACGAAAGTTAACTTAGAGTTATACCTGCCTCAAAAGACTTATGAAAAACTAGATGTCCGTCTTATGAACGGCTCATTCGAATTAAATGATGCGGAGATTACTAAAGCACATGTGAAAACTGCGAATGGAAAAATCGAGATTTCAGGGTTGAAATACGAGACTGCCGAATTTGAGACTGCGAATGGTGAAGTCAGACTTACTGGTGTAAGTGGTGAGAAACTTTCAGCGGAAACCTTAAACGGTCGTGTATATATTGATGGGGACCTTAAAGAAGTAGAGGCGCAATCGCTCAGTGGACATGTCGTCCTAACGACAACCAATGAGGAAGCCAAAAAAATTGAAGCCAAAACAATGAGTGGTTCAGTTGAAATTTACATTCCTAATAAACCATCACTATCTGGTGAAATTGCATCTAATATGGGTAGATTAGATTTACAACTCAATGATGTAGAACGCACCGCTGAGCAAGATTTACTCTTACAAAGATCTATTCGTTTCAAAAAGGATGTCGAAGGCGATAACGAACCGCTATACATTTTTGGAGAAGCAAAAACAGGTTCAGTACTGGTTTGCTATAACGCAAAATAAGTTAGCGAAAAGAGCAATTCCAAACGATGCAACGCATCAGTTGTGGATTTGCTCTTTTTTGTTTTCAAAAAACAACTTCGCTAGCAGCAACATCCCTTAAAATTATGTTAAAGTATGAATAGGTAGATAAAATGGAAGGTGTGGTCTAGTTGGGATACGTAACTGTTCGTGATGTTCAAGATAAATTAGGATTGGAAATTTGCGCAGGTGCTGAAGGTTTGGAACGCCAAATAGATAAAAGTGATATATCAAGACCAGGGCTTGAAATGGCAGGTTTTTTCAATTTTTATCCCGCTGATCGTGTTCAACTTCTTGGGAAAACAGAATTAGCTTTCTTTGCGAGATTAGAACCTGAAAAACGTGTGGAGCGAATGGGAAAACTTTGTTCATCAGTAACGCCTGCTGTTGTCGTTGCGCATGGGGTGGATGTTCCAGTGGAGTTAATAGATGCAGCAGAGGAAGCTCAAATTCCTGTCTTTAAGACGACCACGCCGACAACTCGCTTTTCTGGCATGCTTACAAACTATCTGGAAGGTCGACTGGCTCCGATGACGACATTGCATGGTGTGCTCGTGGATGTTTACGGGATTGGGGTGCTAATCACCGGAAAAAGTGGTGTTGGTAAAAGTGAAACAGCATTAGAACTCGTGAAACGAGGTCATCGCCTTGTCGCTGATGATCTAGTTGAAATTCGTGAAGTGGCACAAAACGTATTAATTGGAAATTCACCTCCACTAATCGAACATATGCTTGAAATTCGTGGTGTAGGCATTATTGATATTATGAACTTATTTGGCGCAAGTGCTGTCAAAAGTGATAAGAGAATATTGATCGTCATCAGCCTTGAGTTATGGGATCAAGATAAAATGTATGAAAGACTTGGACTGGATGAAGAAAAAATGAAAATCATGAACTCCGAATTAACAAAACTTACTGTTCCAGTACGCCCGGGTCGGAACATATCAGTGATTATTGAAGTTGCCGCAATGGATTATCGTATGAAAAGACTCGGGATTAATGCTGCACAAGACTTTGCAAATAAATTAAGTCATGCGATTAGCCAAAACCCGAGCGAAGACATGGCAGAGGGGGAAGATTGATATATGCTTCACTTACTTGCGATTAATCCAGTTGCCTTTGAAATAGGCTCTTTATCGGTACGGTGGTACGGTATTTTAATTGCGCTCGGAATCGTTTTAGCTTTTATCGTTGTTCAGCGTGAAATGGTGAAAAGGGGAATGCATCCCGACTTTTTGACAGATTTACTTGTTTGGGCAGTCCCGATTGCAATTATTAGTGCTCGTATATACTATGTTATTTTTTCATGGGATTTCTATAAGGACAACCCCGGAAAAATCATTCAAATATGGGAGGGTGGAATCGCCATCCACGGGGCATTGATTGGGGCCTTTATCACCACTTATATATTCACGAAAATGCGCGGAATTTCATTTTGGAAAACCGTTGATATTGCTGCACCTGGCCTTTTAATTGGGCAAATTATTGGTCGATGGGGAAACTTTATGAATCAGGAAGCCTACGGTGAACCTGTTTCAGAACACTTTCTAAATACAACAATTATTCCAGACTGGATTATGGATCAAATGACGATAAATGGTGTGACACATCATCCGACATTTTTATATGAATCCATGTGGAATCTCGTTGGGCTCATTATCTTATTGCTTCTTCGAAGAGTTGCATTACTTCGAGGCGAAATGTTTTTACTTTATTTAACCTGGTATTCTTTTGGCCGTTATTTCATAGAAGGCTTGCGAACTGATAGTTTGATGGGCGGAACATTACGGACCGCACAAGTTGTTTCGGTTTTAACAATTATTATTGCAGTCATATTTTTCGTCTTAAGACGTTATGTTCGGAAAGTAGACGAGAAATATCAAGATAACTAACTGAGTGAGGGATAAACGATTATATGACAAAAAAACTAACGACTTTATTATTTGATTTCGATGGCACATTGCTAGATACAAACGAGTTGATTTTCAAAACTTTTGAGCATGTTCTTGAAAAAAACTATCCTGGGAAATACGACAGGGCCCGAATACTTCCTTTTCTGGGGCCGACTTTACAAGAAACTTTTAATATAGTCGATCCAAAAAATGCAGAGATACTGATAGAAGAATATAGAGAATGGAATTTCACAAATCATGATCGTCTGTCAATCGAGTTTGACGGAGTTTCCCAAACGATGCGGAAATTGAAAAGTGAAGGCTATAAAATGGGGATTGTCTCCACTAAGAGAAACGATATGATTTATAAAGGATTGGAACTTCTAGATGTTGATGGTGTATTTGATGTTGTCATTGGTATGGACGATGTAGAAAATGCGAAGCCTGATCCAGAACCAATCTTGCTAGCGCTGAGTCGTTTGAATGCAGACAGAGACGAAGCGATGATGGTCGGCGATAACTATCACGATATTGTGGGTGGGCAAAATGCGGGGGTACGCACAGCGGCTGTTGCATGGTCCGCGAAGGGTCAAGACTTTCTCCAAAAGTATAATCCGGACTATATGCTTCAACATATTTCTGATTTACTGAAAATTGTTGAAGGAGAAGAAAATTGAGACGGACAGAAAGATATCCAACAAACGGCGATGCCAATTCACTTTGGCATATTTATAAAACTGTCTCTTTTTTCAA
Source organism: Sporosarcina sp. Y1009 (assembly GCF_057669865.1). Lineage (NCBI taxonomy): Bacteria > Bacillati > Bacillota > Bacilli > Caryophanales > Caryophanaceae > Sporosarcina > Sporosarcina sp. Y1009. The sequence continues at coordinate 46,654 of NZ_JBYHFO010000010.1, forward strand.
AGTGGCCAAGAATTTCATCATCATCCAGGTGGCCAGATATACACCGTTTATCGCCTTCAAAAACGTTTTATATCGTATGTTTTTAAGGATGAAAATTGGTGAAAAAACATCTTTTGCACTGATGGTAATGCCAGATGTGATGTTCCCCGAAAGAATTGAAGTCGGCGACAACTCAATCATTGGATACAATACGACAATTCTTGCACACGAATATTTGATTGATGAATATCGAATTGGTGATGTTATCATTGGGAAAAATGTATTGATTGGTGCAAATTCTACGATTCTTCCAGGTGTTAAAATTGGAGACGGTGCCGTCATATCAGCTGCTACACTTGTGAATCGTGATGTACCGCCTGGCGTCTTTGCGGGTGGTAATCCAGTGAAGATCATTTATACAAAAGAACAGATGGAACAACGTCAAACATCAAAGTATAATGTGTAGAACTTGCGTAGTATGGTATAATAGGGAGAATTAGGAGAAGGGGCGTTTAATACGTTCCTTCTTAAGTGTTTTCGGGGGAATTTGATTGAACAAAAAACAAACGACTGACAATAAAAAAATAATATCATTCATTCCAGATGGTAAGTTTTATTATGAAAAAGCACTTCGGTCTTTAAATAGAGATCGTTTCGACGAAGCGCAAAAATATTTGAAAAGGGCCACTGAACTCAGTCCAGATGATCCAGAAATTCTTATGCAATACGGAGTTCTCGTTATGGAAGAAGGCCGTTTTGATGAGGCGCATGAAATTTTAATGACTGCTTATTCACTGAATCCGGATGAAACTGAGCTTATTTTTTACTTGGCAGAAATCCATGCACATCTTGGGTTGTTGCGAGATGCTAAAATGTATGCGAAAAAATATTTAGCCAAAGACGCATTGGGACCTTTTGGAGATGAATCTAGAGAAATCATTGATTTCGTCGAACAAAAGGAAAAGTATATTGATGAGGAAGAAGAAGTCGACAAAGAAGTCTATTTTCTTCAAGAAAAAGCACGGCGGCTCATGGAGACAGGGGATTTTAAAGAAGCAATAGAATTATTGGAAACAATTATCACAGATTTTCCGGAATTTTGGGCTGCTTATAATAATCTTGCGCTTGCCTACTTTTACGTCGGCAAGACGAAAAAAGCAAATGCGCTACTTCATGATATCTTGAAAAAAAACAAAGGGAATTTGCACGCATTATGTAATTTAGCTGTTTTTTATTATTATGAAAAAAAAGAAGAAGATTTGGATTCTTTGCTTGAATTATTGATGAAAATCAAGCCGTACTTAATTGAACATCGCTATAAGCTGGGGGCAACTTTTGCACTTGTCGGAAAGCATGCCGAGGCATTTAATTTACTCAGAGGCATTCAAAAGAATGGTTTCGAAGGGGATGCTGGTTTCTTTTTCTGGTTGGCACATGCTGCTTATTTTACTGGGCGTGATGAGATTGCCAAGAAAGCTTATGCAAATCTTATTGAGATAGACCCATCCAAAGAAGGCTTTGAACCGTGGAAAGATATTACAGAAGAATTTATACCGAATTCAGTTGAACAGGATCGGAACTTTTTGCTTACTAAAATTCAAAATGAATATAGAAGTGAGCGTATGTTAGGCTTTTATTTACTTGGAAAATCTGCCCATAAACAAGAAATCATCTCCCATCCATCTTATATAATTGTCGATGAACTGAGTGCAATGGAACGACTATTCCTAGCAAGTGGGCTAAATTATGAATTTATGCCTGAAACATCATTCGACCACTCATTTATGCAAGCATTGGAAACAACAGATATATTATATGCAAAGTACCAACCATTGAATCGAGAAGCTACACATCTCTTTCAAATGTGGTTTTCGTTGTGTGAAAGTGCACTTAGTCGATCTTATAAATTTCCCAATCCCAAAGCACTTGCTTCGGCGGCGGATTATATGTTCCAATCCGCACGCTATGAAGGTGTTACAAAAAAAGGCTTGGCTGAAAAATATGGGATATCAACACCGACGTTGACGAAATATGTAAATGACCTCATTGAGTTTTTACCATATTTGAACTAGTGAGCAAGGAAGTTGAAGATGCAGTTGAAATCTTATACTATTTATATGTGGTAACAGTTGTATAGGAGGAATTTAAAATGTCTACTGAAAAAATATATGATGTGATTATTATTGGTGCGGGTCCAGCTGGATTAACTGCAGCAGTTTACACATCACGTGGTAATCTATCGACACTTATGCTCGAAAGAGGAGCACCGGGTGGACAAATGGCGTCAACAGAAGATATTGAAAACTATCCTGGATTTGATCATATACTAGGTCCAGATTTATCTACAAAAATGTTCGATCATGCACGTAAATTTGGTGCGGATTATGCCTATGGTGATGTGACAGATATCGTTGATGGTGAAGAATACAAAACGATTTATGTAGGACAGAAAGAATACAAAGCATTAACCATTATTATTTCTACAGGTGCGGAATACAAAAAAATGGGTATTCCTGGTGAAGAAGAGCTAACTGGACGTGGCGTTAGTTACTGCGCGGTTTGTGATGGTGCGTTCTTCCGTCAAAAAGAAATCATTGTCGTTGGCGGCGGAGACTCTGCAGTTGAAGAGGGTGCGTATCTAACAAGGTTCGCAGACAAAGTAACTGTCATTCACAGACGCGATGAACTTCGGGCTCAGAAGATTTTACAAGACCGCGCATTTGCCAATGAAAAAATGGAGTTTATCTGGAATACAACGTTGAAAGAAGTAAATGAAGAAGATGGAAAAATCGGTTCAGTTACATTACTTTCAACTATAGATGGCTCTGAAAAAGAATTTGAAACAGACGGCATGTTCGTTTACATCGGTATGGATCCGCTAACAGCTCCTTTTGAAAAATTAGGGATTCTTGATGAAAATGGATACGTTGAAACGAATGAGATTATGGAAACAAAAATTCCAGGAATTTACGCGGCTGGAGATGTTCGTGAAAAACTTTTACGCCAAATTGTAACAGCAACTGGTGATGGAAGTGTTGCTGCACAAGCTGCACAACAATATATCGAACAACTAAAAGATAAAAAAAGTGCAAACGTGTAATCGAATTAACAAATTCTTAATGTTACTGTAACAGTACTGAAACATCAAAAGGGTACACTAATAGTGTAATATCAATTGACCCCCCTTTTGATATATATATAAGTATGTTGGTTGCCTATCGGTTTTCCGGTAGGTGACTTTTTTTGTGTCGAAAATATGATCATTTAACGATGAAGCTTAGCTTTTGTAATAAATATGCATTTCTAATGCAGTTTCCATGCTCATAGATGTATAATAGGTATAACCGTATATGTAGAGTGGGGATGTAATGATGCAAAGAATTGCTAATTTATTGGTTGTAAAAGACAATCATGTATTATTATTAAAAAAGCCACGGCGTGGATGGTATGTGGCACCAGGTGGAAAAATGGATTCCGGTGAATCAGTTTATGAAGCCGCTGTGAGAGAATTTACTGAGGAAACAGGAACAACCCCAATAGCCACTCATTTAAAAGGCATCTATACGATGATGATTCAAGATGAAGTTACTGAAACGATTATGGATGAGTGGATGCTATATACATTTGTGGCGCATGATTTAGATGGTACCCCGTTTGAAACCACAGCAGAAGGGGAACTCGGTTGGTATCCCATTGAAAGCTTACACACGCTTCCTATGGCTGAAGGAGATCGAACGAATTTATTGTTTGCAGTTTCCGAAAAAGGAATGCAATACGGAACGTTCTACTATACAGAACAATTCAAGCTGTTAAACGAAGAGATTCAAAAGTCTTTGGAGGGGTGATGTTAGAATGATGGAAAGTGAAAATACGAAACATAAACATAATAATGACGTGGAACTTGTAATTATCACGGGAATGTCTGGTGCAGGGAAAACGGTTGCGATGCAAAGTTTTGAAGATCTTGGGTTTTATTGTATTGATAATTTACCACCTGAATTGCTTGTAACTTTTCTAGATTTAATGATGAAATCAGACAAGCCAATGAGGCGAATAGCAGCTGTTATGGATACGCGCGGCGGAGACCTCTTCGATTCTTTAATTGGTGCGCTTGATGAACTGTTGAAAACAGAAGGCGTGTCTTCTAGAATATTGTTTTTAGATGCGAATGATGAATCGCTAGTTAAGCGATATAAAGAAAGTAGACGTTCACATCCGCTTTCAGAGGGCGGTTTATTGCTGGAAGGTATTCGGAAAGAAAGACTTTTACTTTCTGAACTTAGAGGGCGCGCGCGTTCAATTTATAATACCTCGAACTTGAAGCCGCGTGAGTTGAGAGAGAAAATTATTGCTGAATTTTCTTCTAGAAACGACTCCGTATTCACCTTGAACTTTATCTCATTTGGATTTAAGCACGGAATGCCGATCGACGCTGATGTTGTTTTCGATATTCGTTTTCTGCCAAATCCATTTTATATTAAGGAATTAAAACCCAAAACAGGACTTGATCGCGAAGTGTCGGAATATGTGCTGAAATGGGGAGAAACTCAGATCCTCCTCGAAAAGCTGTCAGACTTGTTTAAATTTCTTATTCCCCAATATAAAAATGAAGGAAAGTCCCAAGTCATAATCGCTTTTGGTTGCACAGGCGGACAACACCGGTCTGTGACACTTGCTGAGTATTTCGGTAAACAATTCGATGAAGAATATAAGACATTCATCACACATCGGGATATTGAAAAGAGAAAGGGCTGACAGTATGCCTGACACGGTGGAGCGCAAAAAAGTTGTTATATTCGGGGGCGGAACTGGTCTTGCGACACTTGTTCGCGGATTGAAGAAGTACCCTGTTGATATAACAGCGGTTGTAACAGTTGCAGACGATGGCGGCAGTTCTGGTAGATTGCTTGATGAATATGATATCCCGCCACCAGGGGACGTACGAAATGTCATGGCCGCATTATCAGATGTCGAGCCACTTATCGAAAAAATGTTCCAATACCGATTTGCTAGTACAGAAGATCTAAAAGGGCATTCGTTAGGGAACTTAATGATCGCAGCAATGACGAATATTACTGGAGATTTTGCACGTGCCGTTGAACAGATGAGTAATATTTTGAACATACAGGGAAGAGTACTACCGGCTGCTAATCAGCGAATTACGCTTCATGCGGAACTCGAAGACGGTACAATTGTCACAGGCGAATCTAGAATTCCAGTATATGGACGTCGTATTCGCAAAGTCTATTTGTCCCCACAAGAAGTAAAACCTTTGCCTGAAACCATTCAAGCAATTATGGATGCCGATTTGGTCGTCTTTGGGCCTGGAAGTTTATACACAAGTATATTACCAACAATACTTGTTCAGGCAATTCGCGACGCTGTAATGGTATGTTCCGCTAAAAAAGTGTATATTTGCAACCTAACCACACAAGCTGGTGAAACGTTAGAGTACTCGGCATCAGAACATGTGAAAGCACTCTATGACCATGCCGGCGCCGAATTCATAGATACGGTATTATTAAACACGGCAGATTTCACTACGCTCTTCGCTGAGGGTGAATACAAAGGTCCGCCATGGCCCGTTGAGCATGATATAGAAGCATTGAAAGAACTGGTTCCAAATGTCGTGAAAAGAGAAATTGCGACGTTAATTGACGGTCAAATTCGCCACGAATCAAAAGCAGTTGCTTCATGGCTTATTCAATATATGGAGAGTACGACCAGCAACAATTGAGATATGATTAACTTGAGAAAGGAAGGGTGTCATGTCTTTCGCATCGAGAATGAAAAAAGAACTAACGCAAATTGAAGGAGACGACTGTTGTACGCGTGCTGAGATTGCAGCATTTATCCGCATGAACGGTGCAGTATCCTTTTCAAGCAAGTCTGTCAGCTTAGATGTTCAAACTGAAAATGCTGCAATTGCAAGACGCTTATATTCTAATTTAAGAAGTCTTTACCCCTATAAAATTGAATTGCTTGTTCGGAAAAAAATGCGGTTAAAGAAAAATAATGTGTACATTTGTCGAATCCGAGAAGGTGCAAAGCCACTCCTCAAAGATTTGCTGATTTTGAAGGGGACATTTGAATTCAAAAATGAAATATCCCAAGAATTAGTGGAGAAAAAATGCTGTAAACGCGCATATCTTCGTGGTGCATTTTTAGCAGGTGGCTCGGTAAATAATCCGAAAACGTCTTCGTACCATTTAGAGATATTTTCGATTTATAAAGAACATAGTGAAGCACTTGTTGACTTAATGAATGAATTTCACTTGAATGCAAAATCAATCGAACGTAAAAATGGCTATATTGCTTACTTAAAAGAAGCTGAAAAAATATCGGATTATCTTCGGATAGTGGGTGCTCACTCTGCGCTGATGGCATTTGAAGATATACGGATTCTGCGGGATATGCGTAATAGCGTCAATCGACTTGTTAATTGTGAAACGGCTAATATGAATAAAACAATTAGCGCAGCACAGCGACAGGTTGGAAATATCGAGTATATTCAAAAGACAATTGGTTTAAATCAACTCCCAGACAGGCTTCAAGAAATTGCACACCTTAGAGTTGAAAATCAAGATATCACTTTAAAAGAGCTTGGCGAACTCGTTACTGGTGCTACTGTAAGTAAATCTGGTGTTAATCACCGGTTAAGAAAAATAGAGGAAATCGCGGACAAACTTCGTAATGGAGAAATCGGCATTACGTAAAGTCACGTTATTAAAGGAGCAGACTAAGATGATGGAAAAAGTAGTAGTAGTAAAAATTAAGCCTGGTCTTCAAGCAAGACAAGCGGCATTATTTGTACAAGAAGCAAACCGTTATACTTCGGATATCTTTTTGAAAAAAGAAGATCGTCAAGTGAATGCGAAAAGCATTATGGGCATCATGAGTTTAGCGATTGCAAGAGGAACAAAAATTACCCTTATGGCAAAGGGTAGTGATGAAGAGAAAGCGCTTACGTCTCTTGCTGAACTTGTAGAAAATGAATAATGAAACGAAAACAACCGTCCATCGTGAATCACGAGAAACGGTTTTTGTTTTGGGGATTTGTGATTTCCTTTAGATGGATAACTTCTTGTGCGAGGCGTAATCATAGGAGAGGTCTTTATTTACTGAATTAAATAGCTAAAGCGTCACTTCGGTATAGGGGAAAGATCCCGACTTGCAAGCAAACTCATTTAAGTGCAAGCAAATTAATACGCCACAATATGTGTTCGAAAATCGTGCAATAAAAAAACTAGAGCATAAGAAATGCTCTAGTTATTTTTAGCTTGCTTAAATCTTATTTTGTTTTCTTCATATCGCTACGTGTAATAATATGATCAATTAGACCGTATTCTTTTGCACGTTCAGCTGTCATGAAGTTATCGCGTTCTGTGTCAGCACCAATTACTTCGATTGGCTGTCCTGTACGTTCAGCAAGGATTGTATTGAGTTTTTCACGAAGGAATAGAATCCGTTTCGCAGCAATCTCAATCTCAGTTGCTTGCCCTTGTGCACCACCCAGTGGTTGGTGAATCATAACTTCAGCATTTGGCAACGCATATCTTTTTCCTTTTGTACCTGCGGCAAGAAGGAATGCACCCATAGATGCGGACATACCAATACAAATTGTTTGGATATCCGGTTTTATGAACTGCATTGTATCGAAAATGGCCATACCTGCTGTAATGCTTCCGCCTGGACTATTAATGTAGATTGAAATGTCTTTATCAGGATCTTCTGCCTCAAGGAATAAAAGCTGAGCAACAAGCGAGTTGGCAACGTTATCGTCAATTGCACTTCCTAGCATGATAATGCGGTCTTTCAACAAACGGGAGTAGATATCATAAGCACGTTCCCCGCGGCTCGTTTGTTCAATAACTGTAGGTATTAACATAATAATTCCTCCTTAAATTCAACTGTACTTGTATCATAACATAGTATGGTCAATGAAGGTCAAATTTAACGCTCTACAAAAAGGTCTTGCTTTTCCATCTAATTACTAGTACAATTTATAATGTTGCAGTGAAATGCAGCAATGCTTGTTTTGTCCTCGTGGTGCAATGGATAGCACGTAAGCCTCCGAAGCTTAAAATGTGGGTTCGACTCCCGCCGAGGGCATAATATAATCATTCAAAGTACGCGTAAACGTTACCCTTTAACGTTTACGCGTACTTTTTTTACATTTATTTAATAGAATATTCAAAGTATACCACGCCTTTAGTTTCATTAGCCAATCTACGATCTCTCGAAATTGGTCATTCTCCTTTAAAAGCTGTACCACTCCCGTTTTTGCCATTTATCATCCACTAAAAATCTTATTATTTTAAAAAATGAATTGTGCAATTCAAATAAGTTTGATAGTCTTGTATAAACTACCAAAATGAGTTTATTTAATTTATTCTGAAACAAAAGAATATCAAAGTGTATATAGGAATGGAGTGTTTTTAATATCAGAAGTGTTCGGGTAGTTTGGTAAGGGGGAATGGTACATGGGGAAGTACATAGTTAAGCGGTTCCTTATGATGATTGCTACAATATTCATCATTTCAACATTAACATTTTTTTTAATGCATTCACTACCGGGCTCGCCGTTTGATGAAGAACGAACGTCAAATCCAACAATTCAAGCAAATCTTGAAAGTTTTTATAAGCTTGATCAACCGATTGGTGTGCAATACGTTCACTATTTAAAATCAATTGTTACATTCGATTTTGGACCATCGATTAAAAAACCGAATGAGACGGTGAACAGCCTTCTGGCCAGGGGTTTTCCCATTTCATTTGAACTCGGAATGATCACAATCCTAGTGGCTGTTATATCAGGAATTATATTAGGGACCTTGGCAGCACTCAAGCACAATGGACTTATTGATTATTTTGCGATGGCTTTCGCCGTTGTCGGGATATCTGTTCCGAACTTTGTACTTGCAACCTTACTTATTCAACAAGTGGCCGTAAACTGGGAACTGTTGCCGACAGCAACCTGGAGCAGTCCACTTCATATGATTTTACCAACATTAGCACTCGCAACTGGGCCGACTGCTATCATTGCAAGACTGACTCGAGCTAGCATGCTAGAGGTCCTTACACAAGATTATATTAAGATGGCCCGGGCAAAAGGCTTGTCGCCATTTCGAATTGTTGTACGACATGCGCTGAGAAATGCGCTTATGCCAGTAGTCACCATCATGGGGACGATGCTGGCGGGTATTTTAACTGGTACGTTTGTTATTGAACAAATTTTTGCGATACCGGGCATGGGAAAATATTTCGTCGAAAGTATAAATAACCGAGATTATCCAGTCATTATGGGATCGACAGTCTTTTATAGTGCGTTTCTTGTCTTCATGTTATTTCTTGTCGACATCGTCTACGGCTTCCTAGATCCACGCATTAAATTGCACAAAAAGGAAGGTGAAGTGTGATGGTAAGCAAAGATCAACGAGTAACTATTCCAGATGAATGGTTTAGACCAAAAAATAAAGATACAGATAAATCAGAAGAAGTTGTGAGACCATCCCTTTCCTATTGGAAAGATGCTTGGAGACGAATCCGGAAAAACAAATTGGCGATGGGTGGGTTAGTTTTTCTTGTCTTACTTACACTTTGTGCCATTTTCGGTCCAATATTTTCGCCACATTCCGTGACTCAGCTCGATTTACCGAACCAAAACCAAGCACCTTCAAGCACGCATTGGTTTGGAACGGATGAGATGGGAAGAGATGTATTTACCCGTACATGGTATGGGGCAAGAATTTCTCTATTTGTAGGTGTTATGGCTGCATTAATTGATTTTTTCATCGGCATTATTTATGGGGGTATAAGTGGCTATAAAGGCGGCAGGACAGATACGCTAATGATGCGTGTTATTGAAGTATTGTACGGCTTGCCTCATTTACTTGTTGTTATTCTTCTTATGGTTGTAATGGGTCCGAGTTTAACGACAATTATTATTGCACTAACGATTACAGGTTGGGTCGGGATGGCACGTATTGTAAGAGGACAAGTCCTACAAATTAAAAACTATGAATTTGTTACTGCATCAAAATCATTCGGTGCTAAGACGTCTCGCATTATTCGAAAGAATTTACTGCCGAATACTATGGGTCCGATTATTGTACAAATGACATTAACTGTTCCGAGTGCGATATTTGCTGAAGCTTTTCTAAGCTTTCTAGGTCTCGGGATTCAAGCACCTTTCGCAAGTTGGGGTGTCATGGCGAATGATGCACTGCCGGTCATAACGTCTGGTTATTGGTGGCGACTATTCTTCCCGGCGTTTTTCATTTCAATGACGATGTTTGCATTTAATGTGTTAGGTGACGGAATGCAAGACGCGCTGGATCCGAAATTAAGGGGGTGAATGATTTTGACAAAACAACAAGTACTACGTAAACAGAAAGCGGTTTCAACTGAGAAAGTGCTGAGTGTTGAAGATCTGCATGTATCATTCACAACATTCGGGGGGGAAGTGCAAGCGCTACGAGGTGTCTCTTTCGATTTGTATAAAGGGGAAACCCTAGCGATTGTAGGCGAATCGGGTTGTGGTAAAAGTGTAACTGCGAATACAATCATGGGGCTGATTCCCCAACCACCTGGGAAAATTAAAAATGGGAAAGTACTGTTTAAAGGAAAAAATTTAACGAAAATGAGCAAATCGCGACTAAGAAAAGTGCAAGGCGTCGATATTTCAATGATTTTCCAAGATCCGATGACGGCGCTGAATCCTACCTTACAAATAGGCGAGCAATTGACAGAGGGTCTTCGGACGCATCAAAAGGTCAGTAAAAAAGAAGCCTATACGAAAGCAATTGAAATGTTGGATCTTGTTGGCATCCCGAATCCAACTGAACGGATGAAACAGTATCCGCATCAATTTTCTGGTGGGATGCGTCAACGAATTGTGATCGCGATTGCCTTGATTTGCGAACCTGAGTTGCTAATTGCAGATGAGCCGACGACGGCACTTGATGTCACGATTCAAGCGCAAATCCTTGATTTGTTCGAGGAAGTGCAAAAAAAGATGGGCGTATCTATTATTCTCATTACCCATGATCTTGGTGTTGTAGCGAAAATTGCGGATCGTATCGCTGTCATGTATGCTGGCAAAATTATTGAGACTGGTGATAAACGCGAAATATTTTACACACCAGAACATCCTTATACGCAAGGCTTACTCAATTCAGTGCCTAGGCTTGATTTGTTAGAAGAAGAGCTTCAACCAATTGAAGGAACACCACCCGACTTGTTCTCTCCACCAAAAGGTTGCCCATTTACTGCGAGATGTCCTTTCGCAATGGAAGTTTGTGGTGAGATTTATCCGGAAACAACAGAACTTTCACAAACGCATGTGGTGGATTGTTGGTTACAGGATGAAAGAGCGAAATTAGCTTTTTCTTAAGCAGGTATTTCGCACGAAAGTGCTTAAATAGTTTCACGACAAATAAAAGGGGGATTTATGCATGAAGAAGATCTGGACGTTTTTACTCGTTGCAATGTTGGCGTTGGTGTTAGCGGCATGTACAACAACGAAGGATGATGGAACAGAAAAAGATAAGGGGACTAATGACGACAAGGATGATGGGGTTTCTGAAGAGGTAGAGGGGGATGATGAAGAAGCCGGCGAAAAAATCCTTTACATGAATAACGGTGAAGAGCCGACCTCTTTTGATCCATCAGTTGGATTCAACGCAGTTTCATGGAGTTCACTGAATAACTTAATGGAAGGCTTAACGCGTCTATCCGAGGAACATATAGCGGTTGAGGCGACAGCAGAAAAAATCGACATTTCAGATGACGGCTTAACGTATACATTCACAATTCGTGATGGTGCGGAGTGGTCGAATGGTGATCCAGTTGTAGCGGGAGATTTCGTTTTTGCATGGCGTCATATGTTGAATCCTGAAACAGCTTCCCCGGCAGCGTTTCTGGCCTATTTCATCGAGGGAGCAGAAGCCTATAACAACGGCGAGGGTGAAGCAGAAGATGTAGCAGTCGAAGCGGAAGACGAGAAAACATTTGTTGTCACGTTAACTTCACCAAATGAAGCGTTTTTGAATATTATTACAAACCCAAGCTTCTTCCCAATCAATGAAAAAGTAGCGACTGCGGATCCAAAATGGTTTACAGAAGCTGCGACATTTGTAGGGAATGGTCCATTTAAACTAGCTTCATGGGATCATGATGTGAACTTTATATTCGAAAAGAATGAAAATTATTGGGATGCGGATCAAGTTAAACTTGATAAGGTCCATTGGGCAATGGTCAATGATACAACGACCTCTTATCAAATGTATCAAGCAAATGAGTTAGATGTTTCTGCTATTCCACCTGAGCTTGCAGAACAGCTGAAAGACGATGATGAAGCTCGATTTGATGACCAAGCTGGGCTATATTTTTATCGTTTTAACACATCAATGGAACCTTTTACAAACGCTAAAATCCGTCGAGCATTTGGAATGGCTGTCAATCAAGAGGAAATTGTAGAATTTGTAACGAAAAATGGTGAGAAACCTGCTCATGGATTTGTAACTTATGGGTTCATTGGACCCGATGGTAAAGAATTCCGTGATTCTGTCGGTAAACTAGTTGAGTTCAATCCAGATGAAGCAAAAGCGCTTCTTGAAGAAGGTATGAAAGAAGAAGGATATACGGAATTACCGAAAATCACACTGACGTATTCAACAAGTGAATCACATCAAAATATTGCTGTAACACTTCAAGGAAGTTTTAAAGATGTGCTTGATGTTGATGTAGAATTGCAAAACGTAGAAGGCGGCGTGTTCTTGTCAGAGCAGAAAGAGTTTAAATACCAAATGTCTCGTTCGTCTTTCTTGCATGACTATGCGGATCCTGTAAACGCGCTTGAGAGTTTCATCACAGATTCACCAATGAACCGTACGACTTGGTCGAATGCTGATTACGATAAACTCATTACAGACATTAAAAACGAAACAGACGAAGAAAAACGTTGGGAATTACTCAAACAAGCGGATGAGATGTTGATGACAGAAATGCCTGTTTTCCCAATCTATTATTACAACCAATCAACACTTGAAAAACCTGGTGTAACAGGAATCTTACGTCACCCAGTTGGCTACATCGATTTGAAATATGCAGATAAGAATTAAAGAAAAGTCGCGGCGTCCTTTCCGGGGCGCTGCTTTTCTGTTTAATACTGCTAGAACGTTTTGAAGGAGTGTAATGATGAAGACATGGTATTGTGCAGTTGCGGTTGCAACGGTATGGACGTCACCAGATGCTGTTCGAGAAATCGATGAACCGGGTTTAACGAATCCGGTACATTTGACAAAGTGGTTGGAAAATCTACCTTACAAGCAACGTCTAGATCTTTGCGATGGAAATCGGGTGCAGACGCAATTATTATTTGGGGAACCAGTGATGATCGAAGAAGTTAAAGGGGAATGGGCAAAAGTCATTGCAGTTTGGCAACCATCACGAAAAGATCCACGAGGGTATCCAGGCTGGGTTCCAATCGTGCAACTTAAAGAAGCACAGCCAATTGATGCAGAAGGTTTTGCCAAAGTGAAAGTAGGAAAAGCACAAATTCTAACAGCAGATGGCCAACCAGACATTGTGGTGCCGTTCAATACTGTTCTACCGTATGTTGGTGTTGAAGGTAAATATTTACGCGTTTGTACACCGAATGGATACGCATTGGTTTTAGATAGCGATGTTGACTGTGCGCCTTCTATCCATCAGTTTTCCGAAAAGTCTCCATCTGTAGCTGTAGAAAAGGGACTCGCATTTCTAGACTTACCGTATTTCTGGGGTGGAATGTCCTCCTATGGTTTTGATTGCTCTGGTTTTACTTATCATATGTTTTTCGCCTGTGGGTATAAGATTCCACGTGACGCAAGTGACCAAGCGATGGGTGGCATTGAAATCCCACTAGACCAACCAGAACTATGGAAAGAAGGGGATTTACTGTTCTTTGCAAATGACAAAGGAAAAGGGAATGTGCGTCATGTCGGATTTTATTACGGGAATGGGTTGCTTCTACATTCGCACTCGACAGGTAAATCTGTTGAGTTAATGAAGATTTCTGGCTCAAAATTAGAAAGTGACCTATCTGGGGTTCGGAGATACGGGGAGGAGGAAAAGGTATGACTGAAGAGATTTTATTGTCGGTGAAAGGCTTAAAACGCTATTTCGATGTTGGACGTGGTGAAAAACTAAAAGCGGTGGATGGCATCGATTTCGATATAAAAAAAGGCGAGACATTTGGACTTGTCGGTGAATCTGGTTGTGGAAAATCGACTGCTGGGAGAACTATTCTCGGCCTTTACAATAAAACAGCAGGCGAAGTTTTGTACGAAGGCCAAAGCGTCCATGATATGACTGATAAAGAACGCCATCGTTTTCTGAAGAAGATGCAAATGATATTCCAAGATCCATACGCATCATTAAATCCACGGTCTACGGTATATGATATTATCGCTGAACCGATGCAAATTCACGGCATGCATAAGTCGCAAGCTGAGATGCGTGCACATGTGAATGAATTACTCGAAGACGTCGGTCTGAACCGCGACCATGCGAACCGGTATCCTCATGAGTTTTCTGGTGGCCAACGTCAACGAATCGGAATCGCCCGTTCACTCGCATTGGATCCAGAATTTATCATCGCGGATGAACCAATTTCCGCACTAGATGTGTCTGTTCAGGCACAAGTTGTTAAGTTGTTACAGCGATTGCAACGTGAAAAAGGCTTGACCTATTTATTCATTGCGCATGATTTGTCGATGGTGAAATACATATCGGATCGGATAGGCGTCATGTATTTAGGCCATATGGTGGAACTAACTACCAGCGCAGAGTTGTACGACAAACCGCTCCATCCCTACACACAAGCATTACTATCTGCGATTCCAATTCCAGATCCGGATATTGAAGAATCACGTCAACGAATTCTATTGGAAGGGGAACTGCCAAGTCCGATAAATCCACCATCTGGTTGCGTATTCAGAACGCGTTGCCCGTATGCAATGGATGTTTGTGCAGAATTAAAACCGAATTGGTTAGAAAAAGGGGAAGGCCATTTTGTTGCATGTCATTTGCATGATGAACAAGTGATGTTAAGAAATGATGCCGTTCCAATTCATGAAAAGTCGTCATAAAAAATTGAGCTACTGAAAATTTCCATTGAAATTAGTTAGGCTGTTGAAAACTGTTGATTTCCGTTCCAGGCTAGGAAAGAGTTAACTTCTCTTTCGCACTTTGTTCGCGTTCCACGGGGCGGGCGGTGAGCCGATAATCCCGCTGGAGTCGCCGTCTTGCACTCCAATCAACGAGATATCTTAAAATGAAGAAAGTAAAATAATGAATGGAAGAGGAGTCAAATCGTTCAGGATCGAACGAATGGACTTCTTTTTGATTTTACTTACAATCATAAGTTTTTCTGTGGTATCAAACAAATGGGCGTTTTTTAAAACTTAGCTAATCGATCACTGTCAATAAGAGTTTTTAGTCCTACATATCTAGTAGTTAGGAAAAGTGCCGTTACCAAAAGGACAAGTTATTCATAGGTTACAGAGAAGAAATGAGGTGAAAATAATGGTGAAAATCGCAATTGATGCAGGGCATGGTTTGAATACACCAGGCAAACGAACGCCAGACGGTGAGCGTGAGTGGTCATTCAATAATAAAGTTGCGCTCGCTTGTATCGCTAAACTTAACACCTATCAAAATGTGCAAACTTTACGGTTAGATGATCCAACTGGAAAAACAGATACACCCTTGAGAGCTCGGACAGACAAAGCAAATAACTGGAATGCAGATGTGCTTGTTTCTTGTCATCACAATGCCTACTTAGGTAAATGGGGTACTCACGGAGGAGTAGAAACGATTACCCAAACGGTTTCACAAAAAGCGTCTGTAGACATCGCAAAGGAAATTCATCCGCGTGTGGTAAGTGCAATGGGATTGAGGAACAGAGGATTAAAAACTATGAATCTACACATCACGCGTGAATCTCGCATGCCTGCTGTTTTAGTCGAGGGCGGATTCATGGACTCGAGTATAGATATTATAGCTATGAGATCAGATGCAAAACTGAAAGCGCAAGGTGAAGCCATCGCAGAAGGTTTAGCTGCGTATTTCAAGTTAGTCCAGCAAACGGGTAATGTTTATAGATACGGTGATACGGGTCCTGGCGTTAAGAAGCTCCAACAGGACTTGAACAAAACCGGTGCGAGATTGATAGAGGATGGCTCATTCGGACCAGCAGTAAGAACAGCGGTACGCCAATTCCAATTGAATCATAAATTGGCTGTCGACGGAATAGCAGGGCCGATTACACTGGCCAAATTGGCAGAAGTGATAAAAAAACAAAAGCCTATACCTCCAAAGCAAGAAGATAACCTATATCGTGTCATCGTCGATGGAAAACAGGTAGGCGCATATTCAGAAACTTCAAATATAGTCAGCCAAGTAAGTAATGTATTGAAAAATAATCCAAAGGAAATTAAGATTCAAAAGGTTTAAAATAAAATACGACTTCTAATCTTGATTCATTCAAGTTAGAAGTCGACTTGTTTAGAAATATACTGGTTTTAGATGGATGAACATAAGTCATTTTGCAATCAACCTGATTCATTCAGAATATTTTTTCCTATCCTGTGGAACTTAACATCTTAATGACAATAGAAGCATTTACGTTTGTTTGTGTGCCACCCGCCAAAGTCTGAAGAGTAACTGCAGCTGCAGAAGTATGGTTTCTAAGGGTAAGAATATCTCCAGATGCAAGGGTGATTATTGCCTGACCATAGTTTGTCTGAGTACCTGCACCTGTTCCGTAGGTTGTTCCTGGAACCGGTGTGCCGTTTAAAAAGAGTGTAAATTGATTTGGTTCTAAAGCGGTTACGTAAAAAGTAACCTCGTAGTCTCCTGGATTGGTAACAAAAATTTGGGCGGTTCCGGGGGTATGTGTAATTCCAGGTGTACTTACACCAGTTGAATCAAAAATAATATCAGTCTCTAAAGGTACAACTTGAGGACCGAGGTTGTATATATACCCGTATTCGCATAATCCACAATTTGCTCCGGGAACAATGGGGGTTACTCCGGGTATCGTAGCTCTAAACGGTCCAATGGATACTCCAGGTACCGTGCATACCGTTTTGCAACAGCATTCCTGGGTGTTGCATTTACTACATTTGCGATTTGAGTAGGAGTTATAATCATTCATTTTTTTTCACCTCCATCTTTAGTATCATATTCGTGTAAAGGATGATGTGAAGGGCAATTGTGTATTTGTCTTTCTCGTATTAAAATAAAAAGTAGTTAGAGATTTGATCTCGCACAAGTTTTTGATCATCAGGGTTTAAGTAATATTCTAAATTAATGAGAATATCAAATGGTGCCATATGATCAAATGATGATATTGATAAGTTTACAGCAACATATTTGAGCGAAATTAAAAAGCCCCTATCATCGATGGAATGAAGGGGCTTAGTTCTGCTTACTATTTCTTGATTTTTTGTTTCAATGATAGCAGCCGCTTAAGAGATTACAATACCTGCGTTTGCAGAACCTGTGATTGTTAGTACAAGCGTAAGTCCTGTTGCAGTTGCTGTGAACACCATTAATAAACGGTCACCTTGTGCTACCGGTACTGGCGCTACATTTGCAGAGCCGCTTGTGATAGTGCCTAATGATAACGTTCCTGTGAGCGGCGGAGTCAGATTTACAGATGCCCCTGTAGCAGTGAAGATATTGCTATCTGCTGGCGCACGGTAAATTCGAGCATTAATCGTCGCAGTCGTGCCAAGGAGATCCAAACCAGCTAATTCTGTGAAAGTAGCTGAAATTGCTGTGATGTTACCTGCACGTGGAACCGAAAAGGCTTCGGTAGCTACGCCTGTCAAATCAATTGTAGTTCCAAGAACAGTGATACCTGGAATGGCTGTGCCAAATCCGATTAGACTTGAGGTACCGATTAATCCACCTGCAATTGTAGTCAGTACAACAGGTGTAATACCAGAAGAAAATGCAATAATCGAACCAGTGTTAGGTGTCGGGATAATACAGTCAGCGTCAATCGCTGTAAATGGACCTAGTGCAGTACAATCAACATCTCCATTAGAAGGAAACTGGAATGGCGGGCATGAACATCTTCTGCGAGAAGGTCTTCCAGAACCACCACATCCTGAACATCCGTGATTTCGAGAATACATATTATCACCTCCTTTCTAAGTTATTCTATTCAGTAACGAGCGCGACGGACGGGCTATCTACTTGCATAGGAGGGAAATATTAATATTAGACCAAGTATGTTAGTAGAAAAAAAGATGCAAAATTAAAAACAGCCTCTCCGATTATAAGTCGAAGAGGCTGTTTTATAGGGTATTAATACAGTTTGCTACGTTTATGGATTTCTTCTAATTTCTTCTCCTAAATATATTGAACATAGAGAAAGTATCTTTGTTCAATTCTTGCTGCTTCGCTTCTGGCTCTTCAATCACTGCATCGGGTACTTCAGTAATCGTTTCCGGCTCTTCAATCACTGCTTCTGGTTCTTCAGTAATTGTTTCGGGCTCTTCAATCACTGCTTCTGATTCTTCAAAAGTTGTTTCTATTGTCTTCTGAACTGGAGAAGGTTCTTCCGAACTCTCATTTGGCGTTAAATCTTGCACCTCATAAGTTTTGTCCACGATTATTTCATTATCTACCACTTCATTCACGGCTAAGGTATGAGGGTTATCCATAAATTCATTTACTTTCACTGAATTCGTCGATCTGTCATTCTTATATTCATATTGAATTGTCGTTTTCAAGCTTATGTTTCTATAGAGGCCATTATATAATTGACTTGGATGTGTGCTACTTGGTAGAAACCTTTGCTTATTAATAGGTGTTTCTTCTGTTAGGTTTTCTATTGTGTTGTTGTTTTGAGAAGGCGTTTCATCACTTGGAATTTCGTGCTTCTGAATCGCCTTTCCCATTAGACCTTGAAGTTGTTTAAAAGATGGTGGCGAATTGATTCGCTGATCAGGAGAAATTGAATCAGGAATTCTTGTCTGTACCGTTTCTTCTATAGAATGAGCACCATCGCTAAATTCATTTAGACCATCTGGTAGATCCTGATTCAATTCATTCAGCGTTCCACTTTGCATAGCCACATTTTTGATAGAATCCTCGTTCTCTTTGTTGTGCACCATTTCTCCCTCAAGTTTCGTAACTTGTTTTTGAATATCATTAAATTCGTCTTTAATGAATAGATAGTCGTCAAATGTATTTTCTGCCTGTAATGTCGTTAAAGTTTTTCTATAGTTAGCAATTCTTTGTTTCAGTTTTTCAATGTTTTGAGCGGAGTACAACTTAGAATCTTCCATTACTACTCACCCCTTCTCGTATATTCCATACTATTAATATATTTTTCAATGCGTGACACATTGTTCAGTTCTCTCGTGATGTGAGATTATCATAACAATATATTCTATGATTTCAGGGGGGAATAAAATGAAGAATATTGACTACGCTTATTAAAAATATTGAGAAGTCTATGTTAGCCTATACACAAATCCCACCACGTCATATGCTACAAATGAAAGATAAAATTTTTTGGAGGTGTATGAAAATATGCAAGGAAAAATGAAAGAACACATTCCATGTGATGATAAAGAGCTAATTTGTATAAATGTTGATAAGGTGTATGACTGGATTGTAAAAGAAAATTCGTTTGATATTTTTCCAACAACGCCATTTTCTTTTCCGGGTGTCACACCAACGACAGATTTAGCGAATGCAACTGTTACATGTGAAGTAATTCCTGCTGCAACGAATCCGATTGTCATTCAAAATCGTGAGAATCGCCCTTTTAGTATCGATGGAAAAACTGTGTATCTACAGCAGCTTAATATTCAAAAGAATTTTTTGTTAACACTATATGTTACCTTAGAAACTGGAACAGTGCTACCAAGTGTACCAGTGCCTATTTCTCGCTGTGAACAAGTCACTTTATGTGCGCCGGATGGAACAGATGTTGAAATCACGTACACGGAGTTAAACTGCTTTATTTGTTCTACTGGCACACTGATTCTCGGGGATGGTGCTCCAGGGGCTGCGCCTGTCGGTACAATTGGATTCACTGCGCTAACAATCTCTGTGTCAACTTGCCAAAGCATCCAATCGACTTTCCCAGTTACTGTAGAATTCCTAGCTGATTATTGTGAACCAAGAGCTGACTTACCAATGGCTTGCCCTGCACCAGTACGACCGCTTGACTGCTCTTTAGTGTTCCCTGATGACCATTGTCGTCATTAAAGTAGAATAATAGTTAAGCTAGACACATAACTTAAAGAGAGGGGATACCTCTCTTTATTTTTTATTTTGTGGAAAAGGAGGTAGAGAATAATTGTGACGAATCAGAACGATTTGGCAACGATGATTACGAAGCTCCGTCATGAAACAAAATCATACTTATATGAAGTGAAAATGTTAGTGGATGAACTGAATGAGTCGGATAAATTAGGTATAATTAGTTACTTTACTTATTCATTAAATATCTCCCACAGTCCTCAAGAGGAAAGTTTATGCTTGGGGTCATATCATATACGTAATATGGGACGGAAGCCGATCACAAACCCATATTTATGTATTAAAATGCCTAAAGAATCTCCCTTCTCCTTTTCTGGAAAATATGTTTATGAACATTTTAAGCCGTCATTGAAGAGTGGAGGGGGCTGGGAACGCATTAACGAACAAACAGATAAAGAGGAATACTGGCTTAGGCCCTTGACCAAAACAACGATTGAACCAAACGAAACGCTATCATTTTCAAACTTCCAGATTAAATGGTCTCCTACAGAATCTTATGCAGGAAGTATCATGGCGTTTACGTATAGTGACGAACTAAAAGATGGCGTTGGTGTCATTAACCCCATCAATCTCAATGGAAGCGTCCATGCACAGGGGGATGAAAATGAATGATATAGATGAAAAAGAAAAAGAATTATTAGGAAAGCGTGTCATCCACCAATTTATAAATAATCAGCTAAAGGATCTAAAAGAAGAAAAAGAAGAAGACAATAATAGTTTTATATTTTTGGAAAAAAGCACACTGAATCTATTGATGACCTATTTATTAATGAATTCAAGTCACAAAGCTATTGAAGAAGTAAGTGGAGATAGTGAAGCGATTTTAAAAGAAATTGAGCAGGCCATAACGGAAAACAAAAAAGAATTTGAAGAGATTATTGCTAAGCTAAAAGGTGTTCGGTAAATTAAAATATTATCCAATAAGAGTAAGGGGGGCTGTTATGAATAGTGAAAACATGAAAAATAACGATCCAATACAACTCCAACAAATGATTATTTTTTTAAAGTCAGAAGTAACGAAATATAAAAAGCAAGTTGATTTATATAAAAATCGTGATCACTATTCACTAATCGATAAACTTGAGCAGGAAAATAGACAGTTAACAAATGAAATAGACGAACTATCACAAGAGTTAGATGTACTAAAGAATGAATTCGGTAAGCAAGCGAATAATATCCGAGATCGTTTGAAACAACATGAAATTGAAAATGAAAAAAAAGATACTTTGATAGAAACGCTTCAAATGAAAAATGCTGAACTATGGATGATGAATAAGCAGTTGGTTGAAACAGTAAATAAGATCATTTATGGAATGATTACCAACCAACGTGGAAGTCGGAAACAAGATCGACAAGTTTCTGCCCTTCATAGCAAGCTAGCCGATTATCGATCGACAATCGAACAACTTGAGAAGAGACTTGTGGATTTCATTCAAGTAACGGGGAAAGATATTCATGCCAAAATAGAAAGTTTAGAAAGAAACGACCAAGAGAATAGTCAATTGGGGATAGTAAAGCATCATGTTCTGCATGCAAGACTAAAGAAAACACCAACTCTTGTGAAGCAAGTGAATTCGGATTCTTCTAATATACCGCATGAAAATCTTGAGGTTTTAGAGCGTCGACTAAACAATATGATGACACAGTCCACGGATTATGAAGAAGATTTGGAAGCGAAATTGCTGTTACTTAATGAGTTAGAACAGAAGTTAGATCAGCTTGCTTTACAAGTTAATGAAGATGAATTACCGAGTGGAGAACCAGATTTAGTAGAAAAAACCTGAATTTAACAATTGAACTTCAGTCAAATTGAATACAATATGCCTCTTTCATTTGCCGTGAAGGAGGTTTTTCTGTGCAAAATTATCGATGGCTCATGAGGACTTTACACTAATTACTTGGTGAAAATGAAACGAAACCGTCTTTCAATCGTATAGATTAGAGAGCAAACAGTTTAAGACTTGATAATAAGTGGGTAAAGTATGAACAAAATGAAAGAGGAGTGGTAGCTTGAGAAAAGTACTGATACCAATTGCAATCATCGTGGGTATACTCGTACTTCTCGGCGTGATGCTTGTTCCGAATTATAACAAGTTTGTAACGTTGGAAGAGAATGTAGACCAATCATATGCACAAGTGGAAAATCAACTACAAAGAAGAATGGACCTAATCCCGAATTTAGTTAATACTGTAAAAGGATTTGCTGAGCATGAGCAAGAGGTTATTGGAGACATCTCAGATGCACGTGCAAGACTAGCTGGTGCCCAGGGACCGGAAGAGCAAGCTGAAGCGAATAGTGAACTATCTGGTGCGCTTAGCAGATTGCTGGTCGTGGTAGAAAATTATCCTGATTTAAAAGCGAATGAGAACTTTCGTCAATTAATGGATGAACTAGCCGGGACGGAAAATAGAATTGGTGTAGCACGTCAAGATTATAATGAGACAGTTGCCACATTTAACACACGCATCAAACGGTTTCCAGGGAATTTAACAGCATCTATATTTGGATTTGATGAAAAAGAATATTTTGAAGCGGATGAAGCCGCAAAAGAAGTACCCAAAGTCGATTTTGGAGATGACGAATAGTGATTGTTAATCGCATTCGGATATTACTAGCATTTCTCTTAGTCATGACTTTTTCATCAACTGTTTATGCAGCTGATATTCCCAAACCGGTCGGACATATTTATGTGCAAGACTTTGCAAATATATTAAATGAAGCGCAAAAAAACGAATTGATCAATTATGGGACGCAACTTGATGATGCAACGGGTGCACAGCTCGTTGTGATGACAGTGGATTCCCTAGAAGGCGAGCAGATCGAAGAATACTCTGTTCGGGTTTTTCGTGAATACGGGCTTGGTCAAAAAGATGCAGATAATGGCGTTCTATTTCTAGTTGCACCGAACGATGGTGAACTGTGGATTTCGACAGGCTATGGCTTAGAAGGTGCTTTGCCTGATGGAAAGATTGGCAGAATACGCGACCAATATGCATTTCCACATATGAGAGAAGGCAATTTGGATTTAGGGATTATGAATACGTATAAAGCACTTTTTAATGAAATTGCGACAGAATATAATTGGGACGGTGAACTTCTTCCTGTTGAAGTGAGTGAAAGTTACGTAGATGATTCCGATAGTGGATTTCCTTTACCGATGATTATTTTCATCGTCATTATTGTCTTATTGATGATGAGAAGAAGAGGTGGCGGTGGAGGTAGCGGTGGTTCTGGTGGACGTAGAAGTGGACCGGTATTTTTCCCAGGCTCATTTGGCGGTGGTAGTTCAGGCGGCGGTTTCGGAGGTGGAGGTTTCCGAGGCGGCGGTGGTGGATCTACAGGCGGCGGTGGAGCAGGAGGTCGCTGGTAATTACGCAGTGAAAATTAGTGGGTATGCAGAAGGTTAAACGTGCATCACCCACTAATTTGTTTTACACTTAACGTAAAAGAGTGGTGTTAAATATGCATGTTACATTTTATGCGAAG
The DNA here is from genome assembly GCF_057669865.1 of Sporosarcina sp. Y1009. Classification (NCBI taxonomy): domain Bacteria; kingdom Bacillati; phylum Bacillota; class Bacilli; order Caryophanales; family Caryophanaceae; genus Sporosarcina; species Sporosarcina sp. Y1009. The sequence goes on from NZ_JBYHFO010000010.1 coordinate 70,454, forward strand.
CCGAATTGCGGTCTATGTGAGGAAGCCAAATTAATGATGCAACTTGTCCAGGAAGACTTTCCTTTTACGTGGACAGAAATCGATATCCAGACGGACGATGAACTACACGAGAAATACATGCTCATGGTGCCTGTTATTGAAAAAGATGGAGAGGTTTTATTGTCCGGAAATATAGGGTATATAGAACTTGTCGAATTATTTTAAAAAAATTACGTACTTTTTATTTGAACTATCAGTGAAAAAGAATTATACTGAAGTGAGTAAGGAAAAGTTGTTCATATTTTTTTGTTGCAGGTGGGACGTTTTTCATCTGACTGGGACGATATATGTCCTGGTGATTGGAGGTGGTAATTCTTTGGAGGTTTCAATGGAAGCCCAAAGTAAGCTCGTGCCCGAAATGATGAAAGTCATGCAAGAAAGATACCGAATGTTGAAGTTTGTTAAAATGGCTGGTCCGATTGGAAGACGTAAACTCGGTGAGCTATCCGGTTTATCGGAACGGGAAACACGTTCAATGATGGATTTTCTACGAGAACAATCTTTAATCAGTGTAGCCAAAAATGGAACAACAATTACTGCAGAAGGTAATGATGTACTTGAAGCACTCGAATTATCAATGGAAAAATGGTCTGGACGCATAAAAGCAGCGACTCGACTGACAGAACTACTTGGTGTTCGATCTGTGAAAGTTGTTGCCGGTAATAGCGACATAGACAACGCCACAAAAAACTTACTCGGTATGGCAGCAGCCAAAGAATTTGTTACAGGTCTTGGCGATGGAAAGATTGTCGCGGTAACGGGTGGGAGTACAGTTGCATCTATCCCTAATTATATAAAAAAAGCCAATCATACAGAGGACTTGTTGTTTGTAGCGGCAAGGGGTGGCGTCGGAGATGATATTGGACTGCAAGCAAACGTCATAGCTGCTTCTTTTGCGGAAGCGTACGGCGGAACTTACAATACATTTCATTATCCCGAATCACTTAGCGAAGAAGCACATATTGCATTTCGCAAAGAACCTTCCGTATTAAAAATGATTCAATTGTATGAAAAAGTAGACTGTGTATTACATGGAATTGGCGATGCACAAACGATGGCAAAACTTCGTGGTTCAGCAGACGAAGAACGGCACATACTCGAAAGAGAAGGTGCCAAAGGAGAAGCCTTCGGTTATTATTTTGATCAAACGGGTAAAGTAGTACATCGGATTCGTACTGTCGGGATTCGACAGGAACAACTACAAAGAGTCCCATTTATTATTTCAGTCGCTGGTGGCCGCAGTAAAGCCGAAGCCATTCTTTCGTATATGGCGACCGCTCCGAAGCAAACAATTCTCGTTACGGACGAAGGCGCTGCGCATGAAATGATTACCCGATTAACACGTTAACAATAGTTTTAAAATATAAAAACACATTAAATGGAGGAATTTATAATGACACTAAAATTAGCAATTAACGGATTCGGAAGAATTGGACGCGTTGTATTCCGCGAAGCATTAAAATCAGAAGAAATTGAAGTAGTAGCAATCAACGATTTAACAGATGCAAAAATGCTTGCTCACTTACTAAAATATGACTCAGTACACGGTATTTTCGACGGAGAAGTTAGCGCAGAAGGCGAATATCTCGTTGTAAATGGTAAAAAAGTTCGCGTTTATGAAGAAAGAGACCCAGCAGCACTTCCATGGGGAGAAATTGGCGTTGATGTTGTTGTTGAATCAACAGGAATCTTCACTAGCCGCGAAGCATTATCTAAACACCTTGAAGCTGGAGCGAAGAGAGTTATTCTTTCAGCACCTGCTAAAGGCGACATTACAACGCTTGTTATGGGTGTTAACCACGAGTCATACAACCCAGAATCAGACAACATCGTCTCAAACGCATCATGTACAACAAACTGTCTTGCACCACTTGTAAAAGTACTTCATGACAACTTCGGCGTAAAACGTGGCTTGATGACAACAGTTCACTCATACACAAACGACCAAAGCTTACTTGACTTGCCACACTCTGATTTCAGACGTGCGCGTGCTGCAGCTGAATCAATGATTCCAACAACTACAGGAGCTGCTTCTGCAGTAACGAAAGTAATCCCTGCACTAGAAGGAAAACTTGATGGAATGGCAGTTCGTGTACCAACACCAAACGTTTCACTTGTTGACTTTGTTGCTGAACTTTCTGAGAACGTAACTGTAGAAGAAGTAAATAACGCATTCAAAGCAGCATCTGAAAATGAATTGAAAGATATCTTAGTTTACAGTGATCTTCCACTAGTATCAAAAGATTATAACGGAAACCCATCTTCATCAACTGTAGACGGACTTTCAACAATGGTTCTTGAAGACAATATGGTAAAAGTTATTTCATGGTATGACAATGAAACAGCTTATTCAGCACGTTGTATCGATTTAGCTCTATATATGCACAGTAAAGGTCTATAATCATAGCCAGAATGAGTTAAACCCCTTATAATGGTAATGGGTAAGAGGAGCGGGGTACCCCGTTCCTTCTTTTTAATTAAACTTGGAGGTGGCCATTTTTCATGAAGTCAAAGAAGACGATTAAAGACATTGAACTTGAGGGACAACGCATTTTTTGTCGAGTAGATTTTAACGTGCCAATGGAAGATGGAAACGTAACGGATGACACAAGAATACGTGCAGCTATTCCGACAATAAAATACTTAACAGACCATGGTGCAAAAGTAATCCTAGCAAGCCATCTCGGACGACCAAAAGGTGAAGTTAATGAAGATATGCGTCTTACCGAAGCTGGAAAAACACTTGCTGCACTGATTAATAAACCAGTAAACAAACTAGATGAGTCAATTGGTGAAGCGGTAGAAAATGCTATTTCTAAGATGGAAAATGGAGACATCGTCCTTCTTGAAAATGTGCGGTTTCATGCTGGAGAAGAAAAAAATGACCCTGAATTAGCAAAAGAATTTGCAAAACTAGCGGATTTATTTGTTAACGATGCTTTTGGAGCAGCACATCGTGCACATGCTTCGACTGCTGGCATTGCAGCACATATTCCTGCTGTATCGGGCTTGTTGCTTGAAAAAGAACTAGACGTTCTTGGAAAAGCTCTTTCCAAACCAGAACGACCATTCACCGCAATTATTGGCGGTGCTAAAGTTAAAGATAAAATTGGTGTCATCGATCATTTGCTAGATATCGTGGATAACTTAATTATCGGCGGTGGTCTTTCGTATACATTCTTAAAAGCACAAGGCTATGAAATTGGAAAATCCCTTCTTGAAGAAGACAAAATGGATCTTGCACTTTCGTTTATGAAAAAAGCTGAAGAAAATGGCGTGAAGTTGTACTTGCCAATCGATGTCGTTGTTGCAGATGATTTTTCTGTAGACGCGAATACAAAAATAGTTGAATTGAATGCAATTCCAAAAGATTGGGAAGGTCTCGATATTGGACCTAAAACGACCGAGCTTTATGCAGACGTTATTGCGAACTCGAAACTGATTATTTGGAATGGTCCGATGGGCGTATTTGAACTCGAACCGTTTGAAAATGGAACGAAACGCGTAGCCGAAGCGATGGCTGAAACGAATGCGTATACAGTTATCGGCGGAGGAGATTCCGCAGCAGCTGTTGAAAAGTTTAATGTTGGAGAAAAGATGGACCATATTTCTACTGGTGGAGGTGCTTCCCTTGAATTTATGGAGGGAAAAGATCTACCAGGTGTTACAGCACTAGAAGATAACTAATCGGAGGGGATATTTTGCGAAAACGTATAATTGCAGGCAACTGGAAAATGTACAAAACGGTAGAAGAAGCAAATAACTTTGTAGAGGAAGTTAAAGGAAAGTTACCTGTTTCAGACCGTGTGGAAGCAATTGTTTGTGCACCGGCTCTTTATCTAACAAAGTTAAAAGATTTGGCAGAAGGTTCTTCACTCACAATTGGCGCACAGACGATGCACTTTGAAAAAGAAGGCGCATTTACTGGGGAGACAAGTCCCGCGATGCTACGAAGCGTTGGTGTGAATTACGTAATTCTTGGTCACTCTGAACGCCGAGAGTATTATAACGAAACAGATCAGTCGGTAAACCAGAAAGTACTTGCTGCATTCGAATATGGCTTAACACCAATAGTATGTGTTGGTGAAACGCTAGAAGAGCGTGAGAGCAATACAACTGTTGAAAAAGTAGCTCACCAAGTAAAAGAGGCTTTCAATTCAGTTGGTGAAACCGAAGCGGCTAAAGCTGTTATTGCTTATGAGCCAATTTGGGCGATTGGTACTGGAAAAACAGCGACTGCAGATGATGCAAACGAGGTTTGTGAAGCGATTCGTAATACGGTGAATGAACTTTATGGCGAAAAAGTAGCAGATGCAATCCGCATTCAATACGGAGGCAGTGTTAAACCGGAAAATATTGATGAACTTCTTTCTAAAGAACATATTGACGGCGCGCTTGTTGGCGGTGCAAGTTTAGAAGCCGATTCATTCATTAAACTGATTGAGGCGGGCGCAAATGAGTAAGAGTCCAGTTGCATTAATTATTTTAGACGGGTTTGGACTTCGTGATGAAAGTTATGGAAATGCGGTTGCGCAAGCAGCTAAACCAAATTTCGATAAGCTTTGGAACGAATATCCACATTCGACTTTGACGGCATCTGGTGAAGCAGTCGGATTGCCTGATGGCCAGATGGGAAATTCAGAAGTCGGCCATCTTAATATCGGCGCGGGTCGAATCGTCTATCAAAATCTAACACGCATCAATAAAGCGATTCGTGAAGGTGACTTTTTTGAACAACAAGCTCTATTAGATGCAGTTAAGCATGCATTAGAAAATAACTCAAAACTTCATATTATGGGGTTGTTATCAGACGGCGGCGTGCATAGTCACTTTGAACACTTATTTGCGCTTCTTCAACTCGCAAAAATGAATGGTTTAACAGAGGTCTATGTTCATGGATTTTTAGATGGACGCGATGTTAGTCCACAATCGTCTCTGGATTATATAGAGCAGACTGAAGCGAAGATGAAAGAAATCGGTGTGGGTAAATTTGCAACGATTTCTGGTCGTTATTATGCTATGGACCGCGATAAGCGATGGGAACGTGTTGAAAAAACGTATCGCACTCTGGTAGATGGTAAAGGCAAAGTTGCCGCGACACCATCTGCAGGGATACTTGCTTCCTATGAGAATGATATTCACGATGAATTCATTGAGCCATTTTATATTGAAGAGTTAGGTAAGCCAATAGCCACGATAGAAGACGGTGACGCCGTCATCTCATTTAATTTTAGGCCAGATCGTGCGATTCAGTTAGTTCGTGCATTTACGGATCCTCATTTTAATGAATTTGTTACGGGTAGAACGTATACGAATGTCAAATTTGTTTCGTTTACGCATTATAGTGATGAAGTAGTTGCAGATGTGGTGTTTGAAAGTGACAATCTAGTGGATACACTAGGTGAAGTGATTGCAAAAAACGGGCTAACGCAACTACGAATTGCGGAAACCGAAAAGTATCCTCATGTTACATTTTTCATGAGTGGCGGTAAAGAAGATAAATTTGTTGGTGAAGAGAGAATGCTAATTGCTTCACCAAAGGTAGCTACTTATGACTTACAACCAGAGATGAGTGCATACGAACTGACGGATTCATTAGTCGCTGCAATTGAACAAGATCAATTTGACGCGATTATACTAAACTTTGCTAATCCTGATATGGTAGGACATAGTGGAATGCTCGAACCGACGATTAAAGCAATCGAAACGGTCGATCATTGTTTAGGAAGAATCATTCATGCACTACAAGCAAAGGGTGGAACAGCCATTGTAACAGCAGACCACGGGAATGCGGATGAAGTCTATACTGAAGACGGATCTCCTATGACTGCCCATACAACGAGCCCTGTGCCTGTCATTATTACGAAACACGGAATTGACCTGCGAGAAGGTGGCATTCTTGCTGACCTAGCACCGTCAATGCTGAAGCTACTTGATGTTAAACAACCGGAAAAAATGACCGGAACACCATTATTCTAAAAGGGGAGATTATTATGCCATTAATCACACACATTCAAGCAAGAGAAGTTCTTGATTCTAGAGGAAATCCAACAGTCGAAGTTGAGGTTTTAACAGCAAGCGGTGCTTTTGGACGCGCAATTGTTCCATCAGGTGCATCAACAGGTGAATACGAAGCTGTTGAACTACGTGACGGAGACGCAGCTCGTTATCTAGGTAAAGGTGTGCTAAAAGCAGTTGAGCATGTCAATGAAGAAATCGCAGACGAAATTGAAGAAACATATTCAGTACTCGATCAAGCGACAATTGATAAAGCACTAATCGAACTTGACGGTACGCCGAATAAAGGAAAACTGGGTGCAAATGCAATCCTAGGCGTTTCAATGGCAGTAGCACATGCTGCAGCTGACTACTTAGATATGCCGTTATACCAATACCTTGGCGGCGTTAACGCGAAACAACTACCAGTTCCAATGATGAACATTTTAAATGGTGGAGAACACGCTGATAACAACGTTGATATTCAAGAATTCATGATTATGCCAGTTGGGGCAGAATCATTCCGTGAAGCAGTTCGTATTGGTGCAGAAGTATTCCACAGCCTACGTTCAGTTTTACAAGAAAAAGGCTTAAACACTGCAGTTGGTGATGAAGGTGGATTCGCACCAAACCTAGCTTCAAGTGAAGAAGCTATTGAAACAATCATCACGGCAATTGAAAAAGCAGGCTATAAAGCTGGTGAAGAAGTTCTTCTTGCAATGGATGTTGCAGCTTCTGAGTTTTATAACAAAGAAGACGGCACATATGTCCTTAAAGGTGAAGGTGTTGTAAGAACATCTGCTGAAATGGTTGATTGGTATGAAGGGCTTGTTGAGAAATATCCAATCATCTCCATCGAAGACGGATTTGACGAAGACGACTGGGATGGTTTCAAACTTCTAACTGAAAGAATCGGTGACCGCGTTCAACTTGTTGGAGACGATTTATTCGTTACAAACACTGAGAAGCTAGCACGTGGAATCGCAGAAGGAAACAGTAACTCTATCCTGATTAAAGTGAACCAAATTGGTACACTAACAGAAACATTTGATGCAATTGAAATGGCGAAACGTGCAGGCTATACTGCAGTTATCTCTCACCGCTCAGGCGAAACGGAAGATACAACAATTGCGGACTTAGCAGTTGCGACTAACGCAGGTCAAATCAAAACAGGTGCACCATCACGTACCGACCGTGTTGCGAAATATAACCAATTGATGCGTATCGAAGATCAACTAGACGAAACAGCTGAATACTACGGCATCAAAACATTCTACAACTTGAAAAAATAATCCAAAAAACTCACTTCGGTGAGTTTTTTATCGAATTTGCACGTATATTATCTGGCAAATTCGAAAAAAAGGTTGTAACAATTGCTTCTATTTGGTAAAATAGTACTTGTTGTGAAGTTCTATACAGGAGGTGGAAACAAAATGCATGCTTTGCTGATGACGCTGCTTTTAATCGTAGCATTGGCTTTAATTGTAGTCGTATTATTACAATCCGGATCAAGTGCAGGTCTTTCAGGAGCCATCTCTGGTGGGGCTGAACAGCTATTCGGAAAACAAAAAGCCCGTGGACTTGATTTAGTCCTACAACGTGTAACTATCGTTTTAGTGATTTTGTTTTTCGTACTGTCTATCTTAGTGGTTAAGTTTTAACAAAACGCAAAATTGTAGCCTTCATGAGTGGAAAGTAGTTAGAAACTTTGAGGCGCATCGTTTTTATTTTAATAAATGTTAACGCCTGACATTCCAAATTAGAATGGTCAGGCATTTTTTTTGGAGGTATAAAGATGAGAATTGCACAACCAAAACCGTTCTTTTTTGAACAAGGTAAGCGCGCAGTATTATTATTACATGGTTTTACAGGAACTTCTGCAGATGTTCGAATGCTCGGTAGGTTTCTGGAGAAAAAAGGCTATACATCACTAGCACCACATTATAGAGGACACGGCGTTCCACCAGAAGAATTAATCGAAACTGGACCCGAACAGTGGTGGGAAGATGCACTAAATGGGTATAATCAATTGGTAGATGCTGGGTACACCGAAATTGCTGTTGCAGGATTGTCACTTGGGGGCGTATTTTCTCTAAAATTAGGGTATAACAAGCCTTTAAAGGGTATTGTAACGATGTGTGCACCAATGACCATGCGCACGACAGATATTATGTTTCAAGGCGTCCTTGAATATGCTGCGGAATATAAGAAGTATGAAGGGAAAGACCCGGACGTGATTGAGCGTGAAGTCGCTGCGTTACGTGAGAAAACGATGCCTTCACTACCTGAACTACGGGAACTAATTGAGCGTGTGAGTAAAAACGTTGAACAAATTTATGCACCGATGTTTGTAACGCAAGGAACGTTGGATACGGTGATTAACCCTGATTCGGCAACTTATATTTATGAACAGACAGAGTCGGTCGAAAAACAGATAAAATGGTATGAAAAATCAGGACATGTCATTACACTTGGTCCAGAGAAAGAGCAACTTCATGAAGACATATACGAATTCCTTGAATCTCTGGATTGGAACGTGTGAAATCGACTAGAAATGGTCATGCTTTAGAGAAAAAGGAGGGATGCAATTGGATAATTATGAACAAGAACTAAGACAAAGAATATTGTCGCTCATGAAAGAAGAATCGTACAAACCGCTTACCGTACAGGAAATTCAAGAAATGCTTGGATTTGAACAAGCGGCAGAATTTAAAGAGTTGGTGAAAATGCTTGTCCAACTTGAACAAAGTGGTCATTTAATACGATCAAGAACAAATCGATACGGCGTCCCAGAAAAAATGAATCATGTTCGCGGAAAATTTATTGGGCATGCTAAAGGTTTTGGTTTTGTCGCACCAGAAGCAGAAGGCATGGATGATATATTCATTCCACCTCACGAAGTAAACGGCGCCATGAATGGCGATATCGTTCTTGTACGTGTTTCAGGAGATAGCTCCGGCGATCGACGTGAAGGAATCATTACGCGCATTGCAGAAAGAAAAACGACTCAAATTGTGGGAACCTATCAAGACAATAAAGGCTTTGGATTTGTTGTACCAGACGATAAAAAATTGCCAATGGATTTATTTATCGCAAAAGGAAATTCACTAGATGCAGTTGAGGGTCATAAAGTAATTGCCGAAATCACAGAGTGGCCAGAAGATTCAAAGTCCGCAACAGGCATGATTACGCAAATTCTGGGACATCGAAATGATCCGGGTGTCGATATTTTATCAATTATTTATAAGCATGGGATTACAATTGATTTCCCTGAAGAAGTATTAAACCAAGCTAACAAATTATCCGACACAGTCAGAGAAGAAGATATGCATAATCGCCGTGATTTACGTGAAGACATGGCAATTACGATTGACGGTGCAGATGCAAAAGATCTAGATGATGCAATTTCAGTTGTGAAAAATGAAGATGGAACATACACATTGTCTGTTCACATTTCCGACGTCAGTTATTATGTCACGGAAAATTCGCCTATGGATGATGAAGCTTTTGACCGGGGGACTAGTGTTTATTTAACCGACCGTGTTATCCCAATGTTGCCGCATAAGCTGTCAAACGGAATTTGTTCGTTAAATCCAGGTGTCGACCGACTCACACTTTCATGTGTCATGAAAATTGATCGAAATGGTAAAGTGGTTGACCATGAAATATTTGAAAGTGTTATTAACTCGAAAGAGCGAATGACGTATACGGATGTTTATAAAATCATCGAAGAAAAAGATGAGGAATTAGTGGGGAAATATGCGCCAATCGTTCCAATGCTGAATGACATGGCGGATCTTGCACAAATATTGAAAGCTAAACGGATTGACCGCGGAGCGATTGATTTTGATTTTAAAGAATCAAAGATTTTAGTGGATGAAGAAGGTTGGCCAAAAGACGTCATTATTGTCGAGCGTACAGTTTCTGAAAAGTTAATTGAGGAATTTATGCTGGCGGCAAACGAAACAATTGCCGAACACTTTCACTGGCTACAAGTACCATTTATTTACCGAATTCATGAAAATCCTAAAGCTGAAAAACTACAAAAGTTCTTTGAGTTTTTAACGAATTTCGGCGTAGTGGTTAAAGGTACCGGAAATGACGTACATCCAAAAGCGTTACAAGAAATTATTGAATCCATCCAAGATATGCCGGAGGAAACAGTTATCTCAACGATGCTTTTACGATCAATGCAACAAGCGAAGTATTTTGAAGAAAGTATCGGCCATTTCGGCTTATCAACTGAATTTTACACACACTTCACAGCGCCTATTCGCAGATACCCTGACTTGATCGTTCATCGACTAATTAGAACGTATTTAATCGAAAAAGATGTTTCTCCAAAAACAATTGAACATTGGAATTCAGTGTTAACAGAAATTGCCGAGCACACATCTGAACGCGAGCGTCGTGCAGTAGATGCAGAACGAGACACAGAGTCATTGAAACAAGCTCAATTTATGTTGGATAAAATCGGCGAAGAATTTGAAGGTGTCATTTCTTCTGTAACAAACTTTGGCTTATTCGTTGAACTGGAGAATACCATTGAAGGCCTAGTCCACGTTTCGTATATGACCGATGATTACTACCGTTTTGATGATCGTCAAATGATGATGATCGGCGAACATACTGGAAAGCAATTTAGAATTGGTGCTGAAGTTACCGTTCGAGTTGTTGCTGTGAAACCAGAAGAGTCCGCAATAGACTTTGAACTAGTTGGGATGAAGGAATCATTTCATCGTACACGCCGGGAAACGCCAAAGGTCATCCATGCGAAAAAGGGACAAGGTTCAAACAAACCTGGTAATTCAAATGGGAATAGAAAAGCCCAATCGACGACAAATAACAAGAAAAAGTATTATGAAGGCGTTGCTAAAAAATCAAAGAGGCAACCAAGAAAAAGAAAATGATGCCGGAGTGACCAATACTGTCCCTGGCACATAAGAGGGGGAAGTAACGATGGCTAAAGGAAAAGGCGGTATTTTGGCCAGAAACAGAAGAGCCAATTTTGATTATGCGATTGAAGATACGATTGAAGCCGGTGTCGTACTTAATGGAACAGAAATCAAATCAATCCGTGCAGGAAAAGTCCAATTAAGAGAAGCTTTCGTCCAAATTCGTAATAATGAGGCGTGGATTGTGAATATGCACATCAGTCCTTACGATCAAGGAAATCGATTTAATCATGATCCAGTACGAACGCGAAAGCTTCTCCTTCACAGGAAACAAATTAATCAGTTAATCGGAAAAACGCAGCAACAAGGTTATACCATTGTACCGATTCAAATCCACTTAAAAAATGGCTTTGCAAAGGTCCTGGTAGGCGTTGGTAAAGGGAAGAAGCATTACGACAGACGAGAAGACCTGAAACAAAAAGAAGCGAAGCGGGATGTGGCCCGTGCGTTAAAAGAGAGTCAGCAGTATTGATTTTCGCTTCAAAATAAGGTATACTAGTAAATGTATTAGTAGTTCAGAAACCTTAACCGGTTATCCTGACCTCCTTTCGGGGACGTTACGGATTCGACAGGGGTGGTCTGAGCTTGAGTTGCGCGTCGGAGGGCTCGGCTCCGTCAGAAACGGCACTTATAATAACAGGCAAAACAAACAACAACCTAGCATTCGCAGCGTAAGCTGACTGAATCTGCCTTGTAGTCTCATCGCCCATGTGCGGTTATAAGGCTCAACTTAAGTGGGATACGACGTCTACTCTCTCCTGAGGTAGCCGGAAGAGATTCGCAGGATAGCGCACAGGCCGCCTAGTTTGCCGGCAAAATGATGTGCGAAACCAAATTGGCAAACTACACGCGTAGATGCTCGAGTATATGAGCCTCTGGACGCGGGTTCGACTCCCGCCGTCTCCATAGTAATATGGCTGATAAATGTAGTCGTATCAACAGTTTAAAAAGATAGGGATATTGAACGGGAGCTGGACTCTTGGGCAATATCCCTATTTTTAAGTTATAGGAAAGATAAAATGATTATTAATAAAAGTTTTGCTCGTTCATCTAAGAATACTAAGCATGTATGATTGTTTAAATGAATGCGAAAGTGTGGTACCTTTTACACCGAGTACATAATCCAACTAGGGATGGTGATATGTATGCTATCAAATGAAATAAAAGGACAACTTATTGGAAAAATAAAAGAAGAAATCAACCCTGCTTTTATCATTCTTTTCGGTTCATTTGTAAAAGGAACTGTTCATGCGGAAAGCGATCTTGATATTGCCTATTTTAGCAACAAGCAGCTATCATCTTACGAACGTTTTATAATTGCAGGTGAGCTCGCTTTAATTGCTGGACGAGAAGTAGATTTAGTTGATATTAAACAAATTGATACGGTATTTACGATGCAAATTTTTGAACAAGGCATTCCAATTTATATGCGAGATGAAAATGAGTTTATTCGCCAAAAAATGCGTGCATATAGCATGTATGCTACGTTAAATGAGCAGCGTGCGCCAATCATTGATGCGATTAAAGAAAGAGGGAGTGTTTTTGGAAGTGAATGATATCATTTTAAATAAAATTACAACCATTGAGCGCTGTATAAATCGTATTCATGAAGTATATGAAGGCAACCCTGAAAATCTAACAGACTTCACGAAACAAGACAGTATCATATTGAACATTCAACGTGCTTGTGAAGCAAGCATCGATTTAGCGATGCATATTGTAAGTGAACGTAAACTTGGCGTTCCAAAAGCAAGCCGCGAAGCTTTCAAAATATTACAAGATGCTGACATCATTGAAGAAGGCTTAGCGAAAACCTTAGTAAATATGGTTGGATTTCGTAATATTGCAGTTCATGACTATCAGGCATTAGAACTAGATATTTTAGAAGCAATTTTAGCAAATCATATTAATGATTTTAAAGATTTTACAAAGGTGATTTTACAGTTTGAAAAATAGGAAGTGCAGGGTTCTCACTATACGAGGGCGATTCCATGTTTGTAACAGTAGATTCTTGTGTAATCACTTTTTCCATTAAAGTTGTGTTTTTTATAATATCTCGTAATGAGTAAAGTTGATTTCAGTAAATTCCTTTATATAATATAAAAAGATAGAATTCACCATCTGAGTTAAAGTGAAAGTACCTACACCATCAATCAGTACACTACTAAAGGTAAAAGGTATACTTCAGTAAAATAAGTTACATTATATTTGCCCAAAGAAAAGACTCATAAAGTGGGGGCTAAAAGACATGTCCCAACTTTACGAGTCGCGATACTTAAAAGGTTGAACCGCCGTATACCGAACGGTACGTACTGGTGATGTAAGAGGTCGGCTAATCAGTTAATGATTAGCCTCCTACTCGATTGGTGTATTGGATAGGTAGTAAGTCTTGTTTTGCGGATATAAGTATGAAACTGTCGGATATCCGATGACATATCATATTATATTTGGAGGACTTGGCCGAAGATCCCAAGGTAAGAAATGTTCAACTAAATTAGATAGCTTTTGGAGATAACCATAGTTAAATATCGTTCGTGTTATTCGCTGTATAAGTACGTTCGTTCACTATAATGCGCCATTAGTGTTTGATCGGCGGAATCGCTAAGTTCTTTTCATTTATTAAAGATACATGCAGTTCAAGATTGCGATTAATAGAGGCGAAAAAGACATCTTTTAAATCATGAATTCCTTGCTTGTATAATTCTTGTTTTAGCCATGCATCATTTAAATTAACGTCATTTAACACGTCAGAGTATATGGTTCCTTCTATGATAACAGGAAAGGAAATCGTAGATGTTGGTTTTTTGATATTCATATCTTCTAGTGTCACCGGATTCTTTTGTGGCTTTTTTAATACACTTAATGCCCCGTTTGCTTCAATTATTGCTGTTTCTACTTCGTGAATATCAAATATATTTTTTTCCCTAAGCATGACAAGGATATTATCAATAGAATAACGAATCTTCTTCAAATTTTTATAGATAAGTTTTCCATCTTGAACAACAACGGTTGGTTCAAATGTTAGTAATTTACCTATTTTACGATTAGATAATTTCCAGCTTGTGACAATCCTTTGGAAAATTCCAATCGCAATGATTGCAACCGCAGTTGGTAAATGTTTAATATTCGGATCAGCAATATCTGCACCAACGAGTGAACCTAATATGAGGACGATTAAAAAGTCAAATATAGGCAATTCTCCAATGGCGCGTTTTCCCATAAAGAGGGTAGTAAAAATTAGCAATGGAATAATCGTTACTATTCTTCCGATGATAAGGAGCATATCCTTCAAAAATTCCACCATCTTGACACCACTTTCCTATTTCTTTTAGTTGCGAAAAATAATTATTATTCTTGTCACTCTTCCCAATTCAGCTATTGAATATAACTAAACTTACCTTTTTTTGACAAAGTCATAAAAATAATGCCTAGTACAAAAATGACTTCATCCAAGGATGAAGTCATTTTTGGATCGTAGATATTAAGTTTTGTTTTGCGGATAAAAATATGAAACTGTCGGATATACGTCTGATTCGTAAGGATAAATCATGATTTTACACGAATAAATGTATTCGCCTACTATGGTAGCGCCGACTTGTCTTTAGGTGTTCTTTTTAGTCTCAATGGATCATCGAAAGGTCTAATCGCATAAATATTTGCGCCGAGGCCGCTCATCCCTGGGCGGATATAATGAACACGATCGATAATGCCAAGCATCACAAGTTTTCGAATAACGCGTCGAACCGTTACGCTAGATTTTCCAATTGAAACGGCAATTGTGTCGTGTTTTAATTGGGCTGCCCCAAATTTCACAGAATGGCGACGAATAACGTCAAGTACATCACGGTCTGTATTGTTAATCGCCTTCCAATGTTCTAGTTTATGCTCAGAAGCTGCCTTATTTAAGTCAATTGTGTTTGTGAAATATGCATATTCTGCCAAGTAATTTGTCATGATGATTCCCCCTTTAAACCTTATATAGGTGGGATTTGATGAAAAGTGGACAGAGTGATGAAACTATATCGATTGATTATGATTCACTCTATTTTTATCTTAATTTTCGAATGTATTGTTTTATTATTGTAAATCGGATAGGTGGTTAGTCCTGTTTATGTGTATAAATACAAAACTATCAAATATAGGTGAGAGTTGGACGGACATAAACTGGGCCTATGCAGATATATCTTTGTTTCCTATGGATAAAGTACGAAATGATACGTAGATAGAAGGTATCAGTCTCCATGTCCTAGTTTCCTGATTTAATCTAGATTTCTTGTATCTTGCTCCTACTTACTTCAAAAGCCATAGTGCGAAAGTTATACACTCTTCTGATGATTGTAAAGATGGCTAATTGACAAGCAATTAAGTGGTATTTATACTTAACTTGACTGAAGAGAACTAGAACTAGAATAGTAAGTCTAACTCATGGGAGGGGAGCTTTCCGTAATTTGTTAAGTTGGGAAAAAATTCTAACATTAAAGGGGAGTGCTTACTGAATGCGTACAAATAAATGGAGAAAAAGTTCAAATCTATTTTTGACAGCAATTTTAGGGGTTAGTTTATTAGTAACTGGCGTGACGCCAACAGCCGTAGCCACGGTGACTTCATCAGCAGAAACGGAATTCGAAAAAGTATATGATCTAAAGAACTATAAAACTGGAAAATTGATGATACACGAATCTAGCGTTTCGATTACACTCGATTCAACGTCAAAAATAAAGAATGGTGTTGTATTCACCGGCACTTATGCAACGTTTTATGGCGATGGATTCAAAGATACTTCCGTTACAATTAAACCCAAAAAAGCAGGGACGATTGTTGATTTTAATGGGATTGAAATGTCTAAAGTGATTATTGAAGGAAATAAAGTTTCTGAAATTAGGGGAGCTGGAAACGTTCAACAAATCGATTATGTAAAGGGTGCGAACCCAGATGCGATAAAGTTTCCGTTTGATCTCTCTATTATGCATACGAATGATACACATGGAAATTTAAATAATATAGCCAAACGTGTGACAGCGGTGAAGGAAGTACGGGCGGAAAAACCAAACGCGCTTCTTCTTGATGCGGGCGATGTCATGTCGGGAACATTGTATTTCAACGAATTTCAGGGAATGGCAGACTTACAATTTATGAACTTAATGGGTTATGATGCGATGACTTTTGGTAATCATGAATTTGATTTGGGTTCAACACAAGCGGGGCATCAAGCATTAGCGGACTTTATTAAGGCAGCCCAATTCCCATTTGTCAGTGCTAATGCTGATTTTTCAAATGATGATAAATTTACGGGCCTATTCAGTGATTTAATTTCAAGTGAACCAGAAGAAGGAAAAATCTATAATGGAATCATTAAGGAAATTAATGGAGAAAAGGTGGGTATCTTTGGACTGACAACACCTGAAACAGTCGATCTTTCAAGTCCTGGTGCAATCACTTTTGGCGATTATATTGAAGAAGCTGAAAGAGCAGTAGCTGCATTTGAAAGCCTAGGCGTCGACAAAATTATTGCTTTAACGCATCTTGGTTATGATGATAATCCAGCAGTTGATAATGACTTGATTTTAGCAGCAACAGTTGATGGAATTGATGTGATTGTTGGCGGACATAGCCATACACAATTAAATGAACCAGTTGTCGTTGACCAAGATGTGGCTGGTGCCACGAAAGATCCAACGCTCATTGTCCAAGCCTATCAATACAATGAATTTTTAGGAACAGTAGATGTTGAGTTTGATCAAGAGGGTGTCATCACTGACTTTAAGGGAGAGTTAATCCCAGTTAGTGAAAAAGTTGCAGATCCAGAGGCTACTGAAATGCTAAAACCATACTTGGATCGAGTAGAAGAAGTTTCACAAACTGAAATCGGCGCTACAGCGGAAAGTGCATTAGAAAATCCGAGAACGAGCGGTGATAATACACAACCAAGTGTACGTAAAAATGAAACACCATTAGGTAACTTAATAACAGACGGTATGTTAACAAAAGCGAAAACGTATAATACAAATGTTGTTATGGCATTACAAAATGGTGGTGGAATAAGGGCGGCAATTGATGCTGGTCCAATTACAGTTGGGGAAGTAATTACAGTCCTTCCGTTTGGCAACACGTTAGCAACGATGGATTTGACCGGAGCTGAATTAAAAGAAGCATTTGAAATTAGTTTCCGAGAATACCCACGCGAAAATGGCGGTTTCTTGCATGTATCAGGTGCAAAAGTATCATTTGATTCAGGAAAACCCGCTGGTGAGCGTGTTGTTTCCGTTGCCTATAAAAATGTGGATGGGACCTACACAGAAATTAATCATCATGAGACTTATACTATAGCGACAAATGCATTTACCGCCAAAGGAGGAGACGGCTATACAGTTTTTGCACGCGCATATGAGGCAGGTCGTGTAACGGATTTAGGTCTTAGTGATTGGGAAAACTTTGCTGAACATCTAAGTAGTTTAGGTAATGTTAATCCATTAGTTGAAGGTCGAATTATCGACGTAGCAGAATAAGGCGATAAGGGGACAGGCAGAGCTCTGTCCCTTTTATTTAAAAAAAGAACCCTAAAAAAGGAGATCTGACTTCATGCATAATAAAAATTGGAAAAAAAGGCTAAGTTCCATTCTCGTCATTGCGTTAGTACTGAATTTACTACTACCAGCATTACCGGCGGTCGTGAGTGCTGAGACAAACAAACCGAGCGATTTAATTATTTCTGAATATATCGAAGGAAGTAGCTTTAACAAGGCAATCGAGATTTATAACGGCACAGGTCAGGCAATTGACTTGAGCAATTATACATTGGAGCTTTATGCAAACGGTTCAACTTCTACAACCGCAAAATTAATACTAGAAAGCTCACTCGCTGATGGCGCGACTTTTGTCATCCATCATAATCAAGCAAATGATGAAATTAAAAGCAAAGGGAATCTAGCAAACTCGAGCGTTATTAATTTTAATGGCGATGATGCCTTAGTTCTTAGAAAATCCAACCAAGTGATTGATTCGATTGGACAAGTTGGCACTAGGGTTGAAAATTTAAAAGATGTCACCTTAGTAAGAAAGAGCAATATCACAACTGGGGATACGATTATTGATAATGTATTTGATCCAGCGGTTGAATGGATTACATTTCCAATTAACGATGCTTCCAATCTAGGAACTCACAATATGGATGGCGTCATACCTGGAGATCCTGAGCCAGAAGAAATCATCACGATTGCAGATGCACGTGCACAGGCAACTGGCGTTGTGAAAGTAAAAGGAATTGTTACAGCGAAACTAAAAAATACAATTCATTTTCAGGATGAAACAGCAGCAATCGCAATCTATCCAAGCTCACTTAATGTGCAGCTCGGCGATGAAATTACCGTAACAGGCACTTTAGCCGCACACAACGGCCTTTTACAATTAATAGATGTGAGTCTTGAAGGGGATGCGAATCCAGTAGGGGTTCCAGAACCAACAATATTAACAGGCGCACAGCTTAATGAAGAAAATGAATCGAAGCTAGCAACCGTAAGTGGCGTAACGCTTACAGCGGTTCAAGAGGGTAACGGCTGGGCGAATTACACAGCTACCGATGGAACTGAATTTCTAGTACGAGATGAAACGGCAACACTCGACCTTTCTTCCGGCACAACCTATGATTCTATCACAGGAATTGTTCAGGAATTTAACGGTGCCTTTCAAATAATTCCTAGAAACCAAGCGGATATCGTTGCCGATGCATCAGCTGTCCGGGCTGTAACAGCAACACCGGCGTCAGGTACGATTCCAGCTGGAACAGAAGTAACTCTTTCTACCGTAACTAGCGACGCAACGATTTATTATACGACGAATGGTGATGATCCATCGGAATCTAGTCAGGAATACAGCGAACCAATTGTCGTTGATCAAGATATGGTCATCAAAGCAATTGCAGTTAAAGATGGTCTAAAAGCTAGTCATATGACCGAATTTACCTACACTGTTTTCGACCAAGAAGCAGGTATGCAAATTCATCATATTCAAGGAGAATCGCATGAATCTCCACTAACAGGCACCTTTGTTAACGACATCCAAGGTGTTGTGACATACATGTACAAAATCGGTAGCGGAAACTATTTCCACTTCCAAACACCGGATCATCTAGCGGATGACAATGAGAACACGTCTGAAGGGCTGGTCGTTTATACAGGAAACCAGAAAGCAAATGTGAGTATAGGTGATTTAGTCAGCGTATCAGGTACTGTTGACGAGTTTCATATCGACGGCTACAACGATACAAAACAAGATACGGATTTATCTGTTACACAAATTAATGCAAGAGATGATCGTGGTGGGATCGTTGAAACGGTGAAAAGCAATGTTGCACTCCCAGCACCAATCCTTATTAATGAGGATAACCTTCCATCTGAAGTGATTGATAATGATAGCTTTGAACAATTTGATCCAGAAGAAGATGCAATTGATTTTTGGGAAAGTTTAGAGGGCATGCTTGTCGAAGTTGGTACAGTTAAAGCTGTTTCTCCACAAGAACATGGTGATTTAATAACCGTGCTTGAATCTAGAGAAACAAATACGCTTCACGGCGGTGTCAAATTAACAGAGGAAACGGCAAACCCTGACCGAATCCAGTTCAAATTATATGATAATAACCAAGCAAGAGATTTTGAAGTAGCAACAGGTGATATTTTTGAAGGCCCAATCACAGGTGTTGTAAATTATGGCTTCCAAAACTATAAAATTTATGCTGATTTAGAAGATATGCAAGCTAAATTCGTCAAAGGTGAGGCAACACCAGAAACAACAACAATTGTCAAAGAAGAGGATAAGCTAACGATTGCTTCTTATAACTTGGAGAATTTTTCGAATAACACCAAGTCAACATCAGACGATAAAGCAAGAAAATTAGCACGCGCATTTGCGCAGGACATGCAAAATCCTGATATCATTGGCGTGACTGAAGTTCAAGATAATAATGGACAAGATGCAGGAGATTCACGGGCCAATGAAAGCTATGAACGTTTGATTCAGGCAATTGTTGATGCTGGTGGGGTAAGGTATGAATATGCCAATATTGATCCGGTAAATAATGCGGACGGCGGGGCGCCAAATGCGAATATCCGTGTTGGTTTCCTATACAATCCAGACCGTGTCAGCTTGACGGAAGGTATACCCGAAGGTGATGCAACAACGGCAGTTGGCTATGATGATGGGAAATTAACGCATAATCCGGGTCGAATTGATCCAAATAATGCAGCATTTACGAGCAGCCGTAAACCGTTAGCAGCCCAATTTGATTTCCAAGGTGAAAGTGTGATTGTTATCGTAAACCACTGGAATTCAAAATCTGGTGATACACCATTATTTGGTTCTACACAACCACCTATTTATGGTAGCGAAGTACAACGTAAGCAAATTGCAACAGTGGTGTCTGATTTTATAGCAGATATTAAAACGGCAAATCCGAATAGTAATATTGTTTCAGTTGGTGATTTCAATGATTTTCAGTTCACTGAAGCACTGAAAATTCATGAAGGCGACCATATGACTAACATGATTAACAAAGTCGAAGAGCAAGATCGTTACACCTATCTATTCCAAGGAAATTCACAAGTGCTCGATCACATTCTAGTGTCGAATAATTTAGTGAAAGAAACGGAAATTGATATTCTTCATATTAATGCAGATTTTACTGATATGGCTGGACGTGCAAGTGATCACGACCCAGTGATGGTTAAAGTGGGCTTAAATAGCGAGGGAACTGAGGAACCAGGGAATCCGGAGGAACCGACGCCAATTATCCCAGAAAAAATATACGATTTTACAAACATCGAAACAAAAGAACTGATTCTGCACGATCAGAGCGTCTCCATTAAGCTTGATGCAAATTCGAAGATTAAAAAAGGAATTACGGTTACTGGCGAATATGCCGAATTCCATGGTGATGGGTTCAAGAAAACAGACATAACCATCAACCCTAAAAAAGCTGGAGCAATTATTGATTTCAAAGGGACAGAAATATCAAAAGTAACAATTGAAGGTAAAAACGTCGCTGAGCTAAGAGGCGTAGAAAATATTAAAGACATTAAATATAAGAAAGGCGCAGATCCTGACAAAATAGTGATTACGGATTCGAATGGTCAGCCAATTGGTTCTGTTATTATACCGGAGAAAACAGTGGATTACGGGGACCTGAAAACAGGTAAATTAAATATTCATGATAAATCTATTGCTGTCACGCTTGGTGCAAAAGCAAATGTGAAAAATGGCGTGGTATTTACAGGCGAGTATGCGGAGTTTTATGGAGATGGTTTCAAGAATAACACGTTAACCATCAAACCCAAAAAGGCTGGTGCCATCATTGATTTCAAAGGGACTGAAATGTCGAAGGTCACCATTGAAGGCAAAAATGTAGCCGAGCTAAGAGGAACAGAAAATGTTCAAAGTTTCGACTATAAGAAAGGTGCCGATCCGGACAAGATTAAATTTCCAAGTAAACCGGAAAATCAAGCGCCAGTATTAACGAAGTCTTTTGCAAATCAACAGGTAATTGAAGGAGAAACAATAGAATTAAAGCTATCAGATTACTTTTCCGATCCGGACGAGGATGTGCTAACATTTTCATCAACAAAAGGAATAGTTAATCAAGAGACTACAAAACTTACCCTTCAACTTGAGGTAGGTAGCCACATTGTTGCGGTTACAGCAACTGATGGAACAGCGAGTATTACTGAGACATTTGGTGTAACGGTTGAGGAAGCTGAAGTCGAAGTTCCGGAAGATGATTATTATGCAGATGCAATCGGTAAAGAGGGTGCTGCATTAAAAGCAGCCTTGCATGAGATTATTGATGATCATCATCAGCTAGCCTACAATGAAGTGTGGGATGCCTTGAAAATAACAGATGAGGATCCAAACAATCAGGATAACGTCATTCTCCTTTATTCAGGAGATTCACGTTCGAAAAATCGAAATGGTGGCATGGTTGGCGACTGGAATCGTGAGCATACTTGGGCAAAATCGCATGGGAATTTTGGGACTAGTAAAGGCCCAGGCACCGATATTCACCATCTCCGTCCGACCGATGTCCAGGTCAATAGCTCAAGAGGAAATCTTGATTTTGACTATGGGGGAACTGCCAACGTGAAAAATTGTGCAGAATGTAAGCGTGACGGCGATTCTTGGGAGCCACCTAATGATGTTAAAGGTGACGTAGCAAGAATGCTGTTTTACATGGCTGTCCGCTATGAAGCGGGCGACAAGGTTGACTTAGAGTTAAATGATCGAGTCAACAATGGCAGCATTCCATATCATGGAAAGCTATCTGTTTTACTTGAATGGCATGAACAGGACCCTGTCAGTGAATGGGAAATGAATCGTAACGAAAAAATCGAGGAAATCCAAGGCAATCGCAATCCATTTATCGATCATCCAGATTGGGCATATGATATTTGGGACGAGGGCGCTTAAGGGGTATGCAGGTAAGAAACAACAGCCATTAATGAATAATTTAATATGAAAACGACTTCATTCTTGGAATGAAGTCGTTTTTATATTGAAGGAAATGAATTAACATAGGCAGTAAGTCATGTTTTACGGATATACGTGAAAACACGCGGAAATATGTATGAAAGGTGCGGATATAAGTCGAAAACACACTGATATATTTAGAGAACATACTGATAAAATGCGAATTACCGCAGATAAAGTAGTGAACCTGTTTACTAAAATAGTTGCATCTTCTTTATTAATTATTTTATTAACTACATAATACTTTAGCATCATTGACTAATACAATAATTTAGTATAATAATAAGTGTAAGGACTATTGTCACTATTCAAAGAATGCAAACCCAAAAACATTCCTATTAAAAGAATTTTAGCTACAAGAGGGAGGGAGTATTATGACACAGTTAGATTTAAAGAAGCCAAAACTGTTTATTCCCGAAACGATTACCGGAATACTACACAGAGAGCGGCTCATGAAATTACTAGAGTCTGATAGCAATCGGAAATTATCCGTTGTCTGTGCGCCAGCCGGATATGGAAAAACGACACTTCTTAGTCAATGGTCACAGCGATTCATTGGCCAAACTGCATGGATTTCACTAGATCAAACTGACAATGACCCGGTCCGTTTTTGGGGAAAAGTAGCGATAGCTATCAGTCGCGCGCTGCAAACAGATTTATATGAACGACTTCTTCCACTATTATCCACACAACCACGACTTCCTGTTAAACTATTTGTCGACTTAATCAGTACTGAAATTGGCAGCAGTAACTTAAAAGTTCAACTAATCCTCGACGATTATCAAGTCATTACCCATTCGATCATTCATCGCTCGATTGCAAGATTGATTGAACATCGTCAGAAAAATTTCCGGACGATTATCGCAAGTAAAAGTCAGTTACCATTGCCACTGATTAGATGGAAAGCAGATTCTATTATTCAAGAAATAACAATTGAGCACCTCAAGTTTACGTATAAAGAAACAGTTCAATATTTGAGGATGAATTCTAACTCTATTTTAGGCTTAAATACGGTCCATGAAATTTTCAAGAAAACAGAAGGACGGCCATTGACTATCAAATTAGTCACGAAAGTATCTGAAAAAAAGAGGTTTGAAAAAATTATATGTGATGGGAATAATCCATATGTATCAGATTATTTATTTCACGAATTAATTACCGGTCTATCCAGTAAAGAGAAGAACTTTTTATTGAGAACATCTGTATTGAAAGTACTTGAGCCTGAAATCTGCATGGCGCTCACTGAAGATCTGGATGCGGCTACTATTCTATCCTCGATTGAAAAAAGAGGGGATTTTATTTCTAAAATAGATGAGGAAAAACTTGTTTTTCAGTATCATCTTAGATTTCAAGATTTCTTAATCCAAGAATTGCGTCAACGTTATACCGATGCGGAAATAACAAATTTGTATTTAATAGCTGCGGAAAAACTGTATAAACAAGGTGACTTTTTGGAAGCAATTGAAATGGCTTTGAGAGGAAATCTGTTTGACGAAGCATTGAAATGGATAGAAATTCATGCCATTGATGTTCTTAAACTGGGATATACTGACACATTTAAAGGCTGGATTGAAATATTACTTAAAAATCAGCAAGAACTAAGTATTGGAACGATACTATTATTTGCCTTCGCCCATGCGATGTTACAAGATTTTGGACGTGCTCTACTCATCATTGAACAATTGGAAAATCGGCATGAAATAGATTTGTGGATGGATAACGAAGAATACAAAAATGAGGTCGTAGATTTTCTGAGAATTAAGGCCAACACTTTGCTAGTTGGTCAAAATAATATTAACACCTCCATGCGTTTACTGTTAAAACTAATCGAACGGGGTACAAATGATTCTAAAATCAATGAAATACCGATCCGTTACAATATGTTGAACCTGTCTCTTTTGCATACAAAAATCGGTGCGAAAGGAAAGCTTTACTCCGAAGAAATAGAAAAGGTTTTCGTGAAAAACTTTCAGGCAACAGACTATAAAAAACTCCTTGTGTCGGGCTATTATTTTGGTGTGCACGCTGAAAAGTTAGTAGAATTTAATCGAATCGATGAGGCCTTTTTTGTAATTAGAGAAGCTATAAAAATCGGACGAAGTTTTTGTGATCCCGGTATAGTAGTTCCGATGTTTGTGTTAAAGTGTCGAATTGAAATTACTAAACAAGACTATCAAGAGGCGTTACGCTATTTGGAAAAAGCAAAATCTTATGCACTTAGCCAAGAAGAACCTCACTGGGTAGAGTTAGTACACGTAATGGAAGCAATGATCTATATTCAACAAGATAAAGTTGCGAAAGCAGAAGGAAAACTCTCCGTAGCAGTAACAAATGAATACATTGGAGGTATTGGAAACGAAACATGGTGGTTTGTCTATGTTCGATTACTGATTAAAAAGAAAGACTATGAACTTGGATTAGAAAAAGTCAAACAACTAAAATTCCATGCATATGAAGAAGAACAAATTGCTTTACTAATAGAGGCTTCGCTATTAGAAGCGATACTCCATAAATTGACGGGAGATAATAGGCAAGCGCTTGATCTGCTAAATGAGGCCCTGAAATACGGGCAACGTTATGGCTATATAGGGATATTTCTAAATGAAAGCGAAATCTATCCCTTAATGAAAATGTATATCAAACTCCGAAGAGAGCGACAGATTCCCACTTGGAGTACAATTTCATTGGATTATGTTGAAAAAATACTGAGCATTTTCACAGAAAAGCAGTCAACATTAGGATTGAGCGAAGAAAAGAAGAACCCGCTTCATGGGCTTACACCCCGGGAGCTGGAAGTCTTGAAACTATTAACAACCGGCTTATCTAACCGCAAAATAGCTGACGAATTGTTCTTGTCGCCCGGAACAGTTCGCATCTATTTATCTAATATCTATGCAAAATTACAAGTGAAATCGAGAACACAAGCCGTAATTATTGCCAATGGTAATAAAATAAACTGAATACGTTGAAATCACTGACATTCGTCAATAGTAACCACCGTTAATATTCTATATGATAAATCTACTAAAGTTGATCATATGAATTTAGGTTGAGTTACTTTTGACGAGTTTTTTTGTTCACCCAAAAGATGCATCTGTTATAAACAAACTAATATCTTCATAGACTAATGTATACGTGCATTTAAGATTGGAGAAGATAATCTCATATAGATAGTTTGTACGAACTTTTGCCATCTTCGAATATTGTATGTAGATGAGAATATTCATTTGGAGGCTATCATGGATAAAATACACTACGCAAGGGATAAACATCAATCGCATGCAAGTTTATACATTTTCTGCAAAAGAATAATTGATATCGTTGTAAGTATTATCTTACTACTTTGTCTAAGTCCTTTTCTGTTGTTATTTTCGATTGGTATTCTCATTTTTTCAGGAAGGCCTATTTTTTTCAAACAAACTAGGACAGGTATATCTAATAAGCCGTTTACAATATGGAAGTTTAGAACAATGAAAAAATATCCGAAATCTGAGAAGGCACATAATTATCAGTGGTCAGAAGGGGTACCAAATGATTTTTTGTTTAAAACTCCACAGCAACAAAAGATCACGAGAATTGGGAAAATCTATCGAAAGTGCAGTATTGATGAATTACCTCAGTTATTAAATGTTTTACGGGGTGACATGAGTTTAATTGGGCCACGACCAGAAATTCCTGAAATTACGCAATTATATAGTCGATACCAAGCTCAGAGATTAAAAGTAAGGCCGGGAATGACAGGCTATGCTCAAATAAATGGCCGTTCCGTTATTAATCATGGCATGAAGATTGAATATGATCATTACTATATTGATAATCAATCACTTGGGCTAGACTTCAGAATATTTATTAAGACCATTGGACTGGTTATTCGGGGGAAAGGGGCCTGTTGAATAATGAGGGAAATAATTGAGAAAGTTGAGAAAATCAAATGAAAAAAGAGATGGGTATAAAAGAACTAGTAAACTTAATGTTGAAAAAAAGAAGCTTGATTATCTCCATTATTTTCATCTTTACTTTATCCGGAAGTGTTGTCAGTTTCATATTACCGTCAACTTACGAAGCAAAAATAGACTTGTTAGTAAATTATACGTTGAAAACTGAAAAAGCTGTCGCTCTTCAATCTAGCGATATTGAAATGAGTTTGCGCCTTATTGAAACCTATAAGTATATGTTAAAAAGTGATAGGATGCTAACCGAAGTAAATTTACAGTTAGATGAACAATATTCGAAATCGGAGTTAATGAAATATATTTCAATTGAATCAAGTAATAACTCCCAAATAATAACTATAGTTGCGCGAGAAAAAACTAGAGAAAAAGCAGCTGTATTAGTAAACACGTATGCAGCAACATTTCAAAAAGAAATAAAAAACCTTATGAGTCTAGAAAATATTACAATACTAAATAATGTTTCCCCGAATACGGGAATAAAAGAAATTACATTCCCTTTTTATATGTTAAGTGTTATCTCATTTATTATTGGAGCTATTGTTGCAACAATGACAATTGTAATTCACGAGTTTTATTCACCTAAGTTAAATACAAGCATTAAAACTGAAAATGTACTGAGCATTCCTAATTTGGGTATTATACCGTTTGTTAAAGTTAAGAGATCCATTAAGAAAAAATATAACCAGTGGGATAAAAAACTTATTTCGATGATGGAATCACCACCCACTTTGACCGAAGACTTTAGAAGAATAAGGGCAAATGTACAATATCAAATGTCTCAAAGAAATATAAAAACAATTTTGGTAACAAGTTCTGTTCACGGGGATGGGAAGTCCTTTGTGAGTGGGAACCTAGCAATTATTATGGCTATGGATGGAAAGAAAACGGTATTTGTAGATGCGAATCTAAGAAAGCCGATTGGGAGACTAGTTTTTAATCTACCAAGTCGAAATGGGCTCACATCACATGTCTCTGGAAAATTCAAATTGAATGAAATTATTCAAAAGACAGAGACGGAAAATTTATCTTTCATAAGCTCTGGTCCTATGCCTCCGAATCCGACTGAAGTATTATCTTCACCAAAAATGAAAGTTTTAATTAATGAATTGAAGAGTCAATTTGAAGTAATCATCATTGACACCCCGTCACTTAATGTCGCAGATACAATCAGTCTTTCGATGGTTGTAGACGGTTGTATATATGTTATTGATGCTGAGAGCACAAAAGAGGAACAAGCAAGTAAAAGCCTTGGGCAATTGCAAAAAGTTGAAGCACCAATTTTAGGAACAATATTAAATAGAAGCTATTCTGAAGAAAAAAAGGTTGCATTTGAATAGGGTTGGAAAGGACGTGTAACGATGGTTATTGAAGTATCTAGGAAACTTTTACAAGGTATTGACACTCAAGTAGAAGATGAAGAGCATCAAATTTTTAGGGGAATGGAAATTTGGCATTTTAATATGTTGGTAAGTGCGATTGAATCTAACTTAATTCCGCTTGCAGGCAGTGAAAAATACATGCTAATTAAACTACCTATTAAACTACCTAATGAGAGAGTACCGAAAGTTACTTTATCTATATTATACCGCTTGCAACTGTTAGGCTACATCCCGGTAATTGTTGGCGTGGAGACAAGTTTAAATTCTAGAAGTAGTCTGGGAACGATACAAACACTTGTCATTAAGGGGGCCCTTATACAGGTTAAAGCATCTAGCGTGATAGGTAATCGTGGAAAAGCAATCCAAAAATATACGATGAAGTTATGTAAGAATAAATTAGTTCATTTTGTAGACTTAGATACTTATCTTACCAATAAAAAACGATCTCCTAAAAAAAATGTATATAAATATTTACAAAAAAAGATTTCAATTGAATATGTTCAGTTTTTACAAGCGAATGAAAAACATGTTAGTAACGGTACAGATTTTCATGTTCCTATTCCAACGGTTCGTAAGTTGAAATAGCCACGGATCATAATTATTGGATAAGGCGGAGGGCTGTTCATATGATTCAAATTATGCGCTGGAAAAATCAGGTTTTCAACAATCACTTCATACGAAGTCTTTCCGTATTAATGGCTGGAACAGCATTTGCAAATGTACTGATTGTCGCGACGATACCGATTTTAACAAGGCTATACACTCCTGAAGAATTTGGGGAGTTGTCCGTTTTTCTATCAATTCTATTTACTGTCCAAATTATTGCTTCTATGCGATATGAAACAGCAATCCCTTTACCTAAAAAAAGTGTGGACGCTTTTCATTTATTAGTCCTTTCAACATTTATTATTATTCTAATGAGTATCTCAGCATTTTTTTTCATTACATTTTTTCCAGTCGCTCAGGTTTTTGAAATGCCAGGGTTAAGTAAATATATTTGGCTATTATCGCTAAGCTTGCTCGGTATGGGTTTGTACCAAGCACTAAATTTATGGGCTATTCGAACAGAAGAGTACACTGCAATGTCTAAATCAAAAGTGATGATGAACGGCAGTACGGTATTTTCACAAATATTATTAGGTTTATTTCATATCGGGCTGATTGGTTTGCTAATCGGTGAAGTTCTTGGAAGATTTTCAGGTACAATAACCTATTTGAAGACAATTAAAAAAAATGAATTGCGCTTTGAAAGATTTAGCTTTAAAAAAGTAATTACTGTAATGCAAAGATATAAGTGGTTTCCAATTGTTTCAAGTTGGTCTGCAATTCTGGGTAGTCTTGGAAATCAATTGCCGGTATTTTTTTTAGCAGCTGCATTTGATGCTAAAACGGTGGGTCTGTTTTTTTTGGCTCAAAAAATATTAACGATACCCGAGGGGTTACTTGGTTTTTCGGCTTCTCAAGTATATTTATCACAATCGGCTCAACAATCTCGAATGTCCTATGAAAAGTTTAAGAAGTTTTTCTGGGATATTGTAAAAAAAATGGTTTTAATGGGGGTTGCTATTGTTGGTTTAGTTGTTCTCATCGCCCCGCCTCTAATTCATATTGTCTTTGGAGATAGTTGGGCGCAATCAGGAACGTATATACAAATTCTTGCAGTATTGTTTCTTATGAAAATTATCGTTAATCCTATTACAGCAAATTTTTATGTATTCGAAGCGTTGAAAATTCAAATGTTAAGCGAATGTATAAGGTTTGTATTAATCGGTTTATCGATATTTCTTGCAGTTCGCTATATTGAAAGTCCTACGTTATCGATTCTCTGTATAAGTATCATCAGTTCATTCGGGTATCTAATCCATGGATTCTTTTCCTGGTATGTAATGAAAAGAAGTTATGAGTTACCGATAAAAAATAAGGAGATGATATATGCAGATGAAACGTACAAGGGGGTAAACAATGCTTGATAATCAACATAAATGGATGCATATCTACTTATTTCTCACGATGTGTATAAGTTCATTTGTACTGATTGAGCCTTCTCCTTACGATTTATTCTTGATTGTTCTAATATTCATCTGCTTCATTTATGGATTTTATACAGTTAATAATGAAATTGTTTTTCCATTTATTGTTATTTCCTTATTTCTTATCAGTAATCTTATTTCACTTTTTTTTGTAAGAGAGCCATTTACTGCAATCCGCTATAGTGGGATAACTTTTTATTTGGCTCTTTCCTGGGTTTGTTTTGTTAGCTTAGGGCATTACTTTAAACTGTCTCTTCTTCAAATAATATCAAAAGGGTATTTGATATCTGCTGCTCTAGCTGTTTTGATTGGAATCGCAGCATATTTTAATATAATTCCGATGAGTGACGACTTCCTAATGTTTGGAAGAGTTAAATCGACATTCAAAGATCCAAATGTATTTGGTCCATTCCTGGTTATGCCAGCACTTTTCGCAATTAGCTTAGTAGAACTAGATGGACTAAAAGTTCGAGGTAAAGTTCTAAGCTTTTCTTGCTTTTTATTGTTGGTGTCGGGAATTATTCTTAGTTTTTCCCGTGCAGCATGGGGGAATTTTGCTCTAGCCTTTTTTCTTTACGTCATTATTGTTAAAAGGGAGTTCTTAATAAAAAGAATAAAAACGATTATAGTAATCATGATTATCGCTTTGCCCTGTTTTATTTATTTCATCCAAACACCGATTGTTGAGGATTTATTTTCTTCCCGGTTGATGATTAAAAATTATGATAGTGATCGCTTTGATACGCAAAAAGAAGCAATTGAAACGGGGTTTAAAAATCCGTTTGGTATTGGACCGGGTCATTCAGAGTTAGTATTCCAATACGCACCACATAGTTTATATGCAAGGTTGTTTACAGAGAATGGTTTAATTGGAATTTTGTCATTTACCCTTTTTTTTATTTATAGTACGTGGAAAGCATTTATTAGTTATTGGAAATCGAAGGGTGAGTATAGTGTTCTTTTCATAGCCATATTCGCTTCACTTTGTGGCCTCGCATTCAATAGCTTTTTCATAGACACATTACATTGGCGACATTTGTGGATTATTTTAGCCCTTGCATATTTTCCCGTCTTCAAGGATGAAATACAAACTGATGAAATCATTGCGTCAGGATCAAGGAGGCCGCTATGAAAATTGTCCAATTAATTACCAGCATGGATACAATCGGTGGAGCCCAGATACATGTAAGAGACATTTCTATTGGAATGAGCAGATTAGGCCATTCAGTTGTGCTCGTCTCTGGTGAAGGTGAAAACATTCATTCAACTATAGAAAAAGAAGGAATTTCACATTATAGGATTCAGCATTTAGTTAGAAAGTTGAATATTATTACTGATTTTAAGGCATTTATAGAATTAAGAAAAGTAACGAAAAAGATTGCCCCTGATTTAATTGCTGCACATTCTTCAAAAGCAGGAGTAATTGGAAGGCTAGTTGGGTGGTCACTTGGTATCCCGACTGTATTTACCGCACATGGATGGTCTTTCACTGAAGGTGTGCCTAAAAGGAAACGAGCTGTATATATAGTTATTGAAAAAGTAGCAGGGCTATTTTCGGATGGAGTCATTACAGTTTCTGATTATGATAATTTGTTGGCCAGAAAAAACAAAATTGTGTCTGGACAAAAACTCCATACGATTCATAACGGCGTACATGATAGTAAACTTTCAGATGTTGTTAAAAAAACGGAGGACGTTCCGACTATAATCATGGTCGCAAGGTTTGCGAAACCTAAAAAGCAACTTGATTTGTTAAAGGCTTTGCAAAAAATTCAATCAATAAAATGGAATATTCGTTTTGTAGGTGACGGACCTTTATTAAAGAATTCAGTGGATTATGTTGAAGAACATGGTTTATCAGAAAGAGTAGAGTTTCTTGGAAATCGAAATGATGTAACAGAGTTATTGCTACAATCCGACTTGTTTATTCTCCTATCTGATTGGGAGGGTTTACCGTTAAGCATTTTAGAAGCGATGAGAAGTGGTTTACCAATCATTGCTTCTGATGTAGGAGGAGTAAAAGAAGTTGTACAAGACTCCATTAATGGTTATTTAATTCCTAAAAATGCAGAAAGTGAACTAATCCAAAAAGTGAAGCATTTGTTAGCCAATCCGAAAACTTGTTTGGGGATGGGGAAAGAAAGTCGAAGGAATTTTGAAACGAACTTTACTTTTAACAAAATGCTTGATGAAACAGACACTTATTATATAAAGATAATTGAAAATAAACGGGCTAAATTACCGATTCCAAGGAGGGCATAATAAAATGAAGGTCTTAATAAGCGGTGGAGCTGGATTTATAGGTTCTCATGTCACGGAAGAATTACTAAATCATCATTACGATGTCGTTTCAGTTGACAATTTGGCGACGGGATCACCGTCCAATGTACCTGATAATGTAAAGTTTTATCAATATGATTTGAATGATCCTGAAATGGAATATGTCTTTGAAATGGAAAAACCGGATATTGTTATTCATTTAGCAGCACAAGCCTCTGTTACCGCGTCGATGCGAGATCCGTATTTAGATTTTTATACTAATACCGCGGGAACCTTAAGATTATTGCTATTATCAAAAAAGTATCAAGTGAAAAAGTTTTTATTTGCTTCAACAGCAGCTGTATATGGGGAACCTTTATACTATCCAATTGACGAAAAGCATAAAACGAATCCCCAATCATACTATGCACAATCCAAATTTTCGGCGGAGAATTATATTGCGCTTTATGACGCGCTAAACGGTTTGGACAGCTGTATTTTAAGATTTTCCAATGTCTATGGTCCGAGACAAAATCCCGATGGAGAAGCTGGAGTTATTTCGATATTTATTAATAAGTTACTACATGAAGAAACAGTTTTTATATATGATGGAAGCCAGACTAGAGACTTTGTTTATGTGAAAGATGTTGCGAGTGCTTGTCGGCATGCCATAGCAAGTGGAAAAAAGGGGATTTATAATGTTAGTTCTGGAACTGAAACAACGATTAATGATTTATATAATCTTTTAGCAAATGAGTTTGATAGTCACTTAACACCGTTGTATCAACCGCTAAGGCAGGGAGAAATTGAAAGAAGTGTTTTAGATAATAATAAAGCGAGGTTTGAACTTGATTGGAATGTAGAACACTCGCTTTTGGAAGGCTTGAAAGAAACTGTTAAGTATTACATGAAAGAGGCAGCTGTTTATAGGTATTAAATGGATTATGAAAATGGAGGTTGACATGGAGTTACTCACAATATCGTCGAGAGAGCAGCTTGAACAGTATAGAGATGATTGGTCATTCATATTGGAGGAAAATCAAAATACAAATCCATTTATAGAATTCGATTGGATAAATGAATGGTGGAGACATTTAGGTAGAGATAAGCAAGTTGAAATCATCGGCATACGTAAAGTGGGAAAAATCATCGCTTTTTTCCCCTTTTTATATGAAAAAGGTTTGCTCGGATACAAGTGCTATTTTATGTCGTTCGGTCAAGCAAATTATATGGACGTTGTCGCTTATGACGATGTGTTGGATGACTCACTAAAGTTTGTATTAGATGACATCATTCGAGAAAAAAAGAATGTCGTTTTCTATTTACATGGGCTTTTGGAGAGTAGCAATACACCTAAAAGTTTGGAAAAGTATTTGCGAAATGGCAATTCAAAGTTTTCCGTTCATCGCGTTATCACTCCATATATTGATTTGAAAAAAATTAAGTTAGAAGAATATATGGAGAAAAGAAGAAGGCTGCATCGGCTTGATCGAAGAGAAAAACGGTTACATGAAAATGGGAAAGTGGAGTTTTTACGTAGTGATCCAGAGGAAATGGATTACATGTTCAAGCTTCATGACAAACGCTGGGAAAAAAAGCGGGATACAAGTGGATTTACGAATGAAAAAGAAAAAGAGTTTTACCGTAGCCTTGCAAAGATTACTAGTGGTGCTTTTAAAACTCAAATAGATTCCTTGTATATTAACGATACGATGATTGCATTTAATTATGGTTTTAATTGTCGTGGAAGATATTTAGGATATGTCTTGGGATATGATGATGATTTTGAAACGTTTAGTCCAGGGAGAATCCTTGAAAAAGAAAAGATTTTGCAATGCAAAAACGGAAATGAACGCGTGTTTGATTTAAGCATAGGTTATGAGACTTATAAATTCGAATGGAATACACATCTAGATTATACGAGAAGAATGATATTTTCATCAAATACAATAGCCGCAAAAGCTATGCGATATATTGCGACTTCGAAGGAATCATTTGTCGAGAAAATTAAAGAAAATCATAAATTTGTTTTATTTATACGAAATACGATTGGGAAATTACTTTTCATAATTAAAAACATGTTTAAATCGGAGTCCAATGATGCGCGTGCAGAGGTTAGGGAATTTTTCAAACGTGTCCGAAAATACTTTTATGAAAAAGAACGATATATCGTTTATAAAATGGAAAAGAAAAATGTTCCGGATATACCAGATTCCCAGGAGTTCATCGAGTTGACGATAAATGATGCGATGGAATGTCCAGAAATTGTTAGCATTCATATGAAAGATATTTGCAGGAAAATGTATGGTGGCTATAAAGGTTATTACCCAAAAGGTCAGTTAGCCTATGAAAATATATTTTGGACAAATGATAAAGTACTCCGGATTGACAGGATTTCTTATCTTGAACAATTTAAAAAGAGTTCGGTTTACTTTAAAAATTGGAATGAGGGAAACCTGTCTTCAGTTTGTTCATCTGTAAAGAAAAACAGTAAGGCACGAACTGTGTACGTCGCAGTTGAAGATGGTTCCAAGAATGAGAAAGCTTTATTGGAGAATATAGGGTTTTCTGTAAGCAAACAAGTGTTGAAAAGGACGTATTTCGGTTTTGGTAAATACCATATTACAGAATAAAGGAAGGTGGTCATTTTATCATTACAATCGAGAGGGAAATTGCAAAAGTAAAAATAAATAACTATTATTTTGCAAAAACGAATTCGAGTTACGATTCCAATTCCAATGTTCATGTAAAAGCATTCTCGCATTCATTCGTACCAAGACAATCCCTGCGAACACTAGAAACCCTGCAAATTAATTTAAAAAATAAAGAAAATGAATTATTAATGGATATGCATAAAACAACTCGAAGACAAATAAGGCGTGCGGAAGAACAAAATTTAACACATATTGTACTGGAAAATCCAACAGACCAGGAACTTTTAATGTTTCAAAAGTTTTATAATTTTTTTGCCAAAAATAAAAAAACACATGCTTGTAATTCATTTCATATGAAATCAATGAAACTTCTGCGCGATAAAAATGCGCTTATTTTAACTTATATGCAAAACGAAAAACAGGATATATACTGTTACCGTGTTTATATTAGGGATGGCACATTTGCAATGAATTTATATTCGGTTTCTCATTTTCGAATGGCAGACCATGCAGAGGATAAAAAAATATTAAGTCAAGCGAATCGATATCTCGTTTGGAAATGTATTTTATGGTTTAAAGCAAAAGAATACACGCGTTATGACATGGGTGGTTTAACAGACGATGAAAACATTCGAAGATTTAAACTTGGTTTTGGTGGGGAGATTGTCTCTGTCTATTCAGGTTACGAAGCAAATTCGATCATCGGAGAACTCGTTTTAAAACTTCGAAACTGGAAAATGGCTTTAGCAACTGCCAGGGAAATCCAATGAGGAAAAACGGAACCTTCATCATCTCACTTGATTTCGAACTAAACTGGGGCGTCCATGATGTTTTCACACTTGAACAATATGAGGAAAATTTACTAGGTACACGCGAAGCAGTTGATAAGATGCTCGAACTGTTTGAAAAGTTTGGAATCCGTGCCACATGGGCGACGGTGGGGATGCTTTTTTTCGAGAATAAAAAAGAACTCAT
This sequence comes from Sporosarcina sp. Y1009, assembly GCF_057669865.1. NCBI lineage: Bacteria > Bacillati > Bacillota > Bacilli > Caryophanales > Caryophanaceae > Sporosarcina > Sporosarcina sp. Y1009. Next base: position 106,206 of record NZ_JBYHFO010000010.1, read on the forward strand.
GAACAATTTGCCGTCGAAACTCCCAAGTTATACAAATATGGAGTTTTCCCCCTATGGCAAACTTGGAGATATTGGAGAGAATGAAGAACAAGATCCCTTCCACTATGGGCAATCATTACTTAAAAAGATTAGCAGTTACGAGGGACAAGAAATCTCGACCCATACGTTTTCCCATTTTTATTGTTTGGAAGAGGGGCAAACAGTAGAACAATTTGAAGCTGATTTAGTAGCTTCTTTAAAAGTAAATACCGCATTTGGTCAACCGGCAAGATCGATTGTGTTTCCGAGAAATCAACTCAATAAAGCCTATCTTCCTATATGCAAAAAACATGGGATTGAAAGTTTCAGAGGAAATGAAAAAAGTTGGATTTATAAGGAAAGTAAGTTTCATAAGGAAAACCCTTTAAAAAGGGTGCTGCGTTTAGTCGATTGTTATGTGAATATTACCGGACCTAATACGTATCCGCTTAAAAAAGTAGAGAAAGAACCACTAGTAAATTTAGCATCAAGTCGTTTTTTAAGACCCTATGTTTCGAAAATTAGTGGCCTTGAAAAATTACGAATGCGGCGCATTAAAAAAAGTCTTATACATGCGGCGAAAAACGGAGAAGTCTACCATCTTTGGTGGCATCCACATAATTTCGGCAAAGATATAGAAGAGAATATGCAATTCTTGATGGAAATTTTAACATTAGTTATAAAATTGAATAAGGAATATGGTTTTGAAAGCCTTACGATGGGAGAAGCGACAACAATAGCTTTGCAATTGAATGATGAGAAAGCATATGAAAAAGTAAAGCCCCAGTCACATTATGAAATGTAACTGGGGTAGTTTTCTATTATATTTAAAAACAGCTAAATCTATCTATATTGTCCAAGTCAATTCCCGTGTATTCCCATCTTCTTTGTCTGCTGCGCCATCTCCAGCCAGAGACTGATCTTCGACCGACAAAATCTGGGTAAAACCAAAATCCTTGCCTTCTTGAAAGCCAGACGTAAGTGAAACGGTATAAGCAACCTCTAATTGCACCCGGATCTACCGCGAATAGTTGCGTACTAGGATAAGTTGGCGTTGTACTAGGTGGTGCTGATCTTGGAGGCTGGGAACCTTGTTGCTGTCCTGGTGGAAATCCAGGTCCCCCTTGCCCCGGTGGAAATCCAGGTCTTCCTTGGCCCGGCGGGAATCCAGGTCCTCCTTGCCCCGGTGGAAATCCGGGTCTTCCTTGCCCTGGTGGGAATCCAGGCATACCGTATCCTTGTGAAAATCCTTGTCCCTGGGGATAGCCAGGCATTCCATACCCACCTTGCCCCATCGAATATCCGGGTCCTGTAGGTCCGAACCTTTCTTGACCATCATATCCATCAGGTAATCGTGGAAACCACTGTTCTGCATCAAATTCTTCTGATCCTCTGTTTACCATTGAAATTCTCTCCTTCCAGGCGATTCCCCTTAGTGTATGCGACCATAATAGGCAACGATTGGACTTTTATCCCGCATTAACGGGCAGTAAGCCTTCCACCTCAAGAGTTAAGTAAAACTATAAGGGAAGGTGGAAGTCTAACTGCCCGTAAAAGCCCGATTGGTTCAACTAACAATCCGTGGGCTGAAGCCCCCACAGATCGAAGTTTCACTTTACTATTTTAAAACTTTTTCAGAATTCAACTGTCTAATGTATATGAGGGGATGGAGGTGGAGTCTTGACTGACATAGAATTGGCGAAGAAAGCAATTAAAGGAAATGATGAATCCTTTCTTAAATTGATGTTCGCCCATAGAGAAGTGCTATTCAAAACTGCACTCGCGTATTTGAAAAATGAAAAAGAAGCACTTGAGGCCATACAAGAAGTAACATTTCGTGCTTATGAAAAATTACATACAGTGAGGAATCCCGAATACACAAAAACTTGGCTTGTACGGATCATGATGAATTATTGTCGGGATGTCTTACAAAAACAAAAACGTTTAGTGTTTGATGAAGAGGTCATATTGCAGCATGGTATTAGTGAAGATTACACTTATCTTGAAATTGAAGAGGCCATGAAATTATTATCCGAAGAACAACGTGAACTTATTTATATGCGCTATCTCAATGAGATTAAAATTAAAGACATTGCAGAAATGACAGACATACCAGAAAGTACAGTGAAAACAAGACTTTATAAAACGTTAGGAATACTAAAATCCTATTTTGAGGAGAAAGGAGGAATCCGCCGTGTTTAGAAAAGAAGAAACTAAATTGGGAAAATGGAAGGCTGAAATTGAGGATGTAAAAGTTACGGATGATTTATTGGAAGATGCGATTCAACAAGGATTTCATCGTGCGAAAGAAACTCATCCCGTGAGACGAAAGCGTCCATATGTGAAACGTGGGATATGGGCAATTGTGGTTGCTGCCATTCTTTTCTTAACACTAGTAACCTCTATCCGCGTTTCACCAGTAATGGCAAATGCAGTAGCTTCGATACCAGGAATGGAAAGGTTTGTCGATTTTATTCGCGATGACAAAGGGCTGGCTAGTGCGATTGAAAATGAATACTATCAAGAACTTAATATTTCAACTGAAAAAGAGGGTGTAACGCTTACGCTTGATGGTGTCTTGGCAGACGAGCAAGAAATGGTCATATTTTATACAATAAAAGGAGCCGAAAAAAATGAACGATTTGAATTAGGCATTCCTGATATAACTGATAGACAGGGAACAGATATCATGATGTTCGGGGGAGCAGATTATGGCTCAGATTTTGATGTAAAAGGTTCCGAGCAAACTGCAAAGGTCAATATCCGATTTAATGAAGAGATGGCTATGAACGAATTTGAATTTATTTTTAATGCAACAGCAAAATCTAATCAAAGATCAATTGATTTTAATATTCCATTTGAAGTGGATAAAGTGAAAATGCCGACGACGCGTTATCCGTTGAATGAAACAGTTTTAATTGAAGGCCAAAAAATCATCATAAACGAAATTGAAATTTCTCCATTAAAAGTAGCGATCCATGTCGGTGTGGATCCAGCGAATACAAAGGAGATTTTTGGTTTTGAGGATTTACGATTCGTCGATGAAAAAGGGGAGACCTGGACTTCAATAAATAATGGTATTACGAGGACGGGTGCAAGAGACGATGAAGTGAATATCTATTATTTACAAAGCAATTATTTTGAAGAGCCGAAAGAACTTTATCTGCAATTCAATAAGCTGATGGCAATGGACAAAGATGAAGCTTTTCTCTTAATTGATAGGGATAATGCAAAGATTTTACAGCAACCATCAGATAAACGATTTAGTAATTTAACCGTAAATGGGGAATTTATCAACATAGATTTACGCAGTGCTAAAGGATATCATCATGATCCTTTTTCTGAGATTATCGATGCGAGTGGAAAAGAAATCCATAGTATTTCCGGGACATTCTCGCCAAAGGAAGACGAGGGAATAATTTCATTAGGGATCAGGTTACCCGATACGGATTTTGAAAGTCCACTCAAATTTCCGTTTGCAGCTTATCCTTCCTATATAGAAGGAAATGCGAAAATTAAAATTAAATAACAAAAAGTTCCACGGTGAAAAATCGGCCGTGGAACTTTTGAAGATGAAAATTATTCAATCGTAATATCTTCAGCTTTTAATCGATTAATAATGCTTTCCCTTAGACCTCTGTTCCTTTCAGGGAGTGTCAATTCGTTGCCATCCATAAAGTGGAATTCAAATTTCGAGTACCCTTCGTTTTCATCTACTTGATGATAAAAGACTTGGTCGATGTCGCTCCAGGCATAGGTATGTTTTTCTGTCTTGAACATCTCCCGATATGAGATTGAATTCGATTCGAGTGATGTGTAATTTAGTGAAGCGATATAAAATGTTAGAGCGCTTAACAGTAGACAGGCTATGCTAATGAAAACTGAAAACTTTCTGCCTGCCAGTAAAAATAATGCCAATGGTGATAATGTTAAAAAGAGAAATCCAACGGCGTATACTCCGTAGGTTTTTCCAGCTACGATCATATGCCAGCTCTCGGGTGTATGATATAAAGTATTTGCGACAGATGTCGGCAAGACTAAAATAAATATAGGCGATAGAACCGCAATACAAATCGCAATGGCCATAAAAATATGCTTCATCTCATAATTTTTCATCATTTCGCACCTCTATTCTTCAAATTTAAAAAGAAATATCCAATTAGGAAAAGGATTAGCGTCGCGCCTAGGAGCACTAGGTACCCCGACAGTGTGGTAATGCTCGGATTATTTACCAGAGCAGAAACCTGACCGTTCGTAATTTTACTAATATCAAAATAAGTGAAGGGTGATAAATGTGCTTGGTCGGTTAATAACTCTCGGCTCCCCGCATAGCCAATGACACTGATTAAAATCGTTGTCGTAAAGACACCAAACGTGCTTTTAAAAAACAAGGACAGAAAAATCGATAGACTGATGACAAACAATAAAACACAAAGGAATAAACCAATACTCTCCATCAAATAATTCCCCAGTGTTATAAATTGCCCAGCCCCCTCAATCGTCCGGATGCCGTCGTACTCAAAATTAATCGCTTCCACAAATCGCCGGCTGTCATAACGTAAAATCGGATAATCCCAATCGCCAAAACGATTAAAGACTGTTGCGATAAGAACGACGAAAGAAAAGAGCCCCACACTACTTACTAATGCGGTTGTCGATGCATATATGCCTTTTCCAAGAAAGATTTTCTTTTCAGCAACTGGCTGAGTCTTTAAAAGCTGTAGTGTCTTCTTTTTACCTTTTTCATTCGCGAAGCCTGTGCCTAATAAAAACAGGAATAAAATTAGTGGGATGAAATAGAAATACTTATCAAAATAGACATATAGGGAATACAATCCGCTATTGTCTATTCTAATGTTTTCATCTGTCCTTGTCTTTTGTAGGTCTTCAAAATTCTGCCAGTTATCATGGATGGTTAGTAAATACTCGCCTGAAAAAACAGGTTGAATATCTCTATCTTTCAGCCACTTTTTTTCGGCGACGCTTACGTCATAGGTGAAATTACTGATTGGATCACCTTGCCCACCCGATGAAAAAGCACCAACACTTCTTTCAATTTCTCTATAGGACTCACCTTGCAAAATATAATGGATTTGATAGTCATAAAAGGGCGCCCAATCTTGACTTTCAAGAGCTAAAATGGCGGCTTTGTTTTTCTCTAGCGTTTCTCGCCCATATTCGAGCAATTTCTCATTAATATCTTTGCTAAATTCATCACCCGACGCTATCATTCGTTCTAAGTCAGGAATCATGACTTCTTCGTCAAACACTTTTCTTTCATGAAGTGTATCCACATAAACAGTCTCTCTTGAATCAGTTAGTTCTGTAATCGCAAAATACCCAAGTATGACAGTAAGAATTAGAATGACAAAAGATTGCTTTATTACCCCGTTTCGTCGTGCTTTTCTCCACTCAAACATGATTATATTCCATAATGGCCGAGGCTGTTTCGTTATTCCTCTCTTAAATGGCTTCTTCAATTCCGCGGAACCAAATAGAGACAATTCCTTTTCCGGTAGGAATACCGCTAAACCCACGAATACGAAACCCCACAGAATTGCTGCCATTGGATACAGAAAATCGGTTTGCCCAGGCAGTTCTGTCAGTATTTGCGAGAAATGAAAATAATAGAATGGATTAAAAGCAGTTTGCAATGCTGTAAATAAATCTGCAGCAAAGAATCCGATCAAAATAATAAAACCCGCAATGATCAATGCACTAAATGAGTTTTTCAACCATGTGCTAATTAAGAAGATAAGACCGAAAGCGATAATACTTGCGCAAATAAATAACACGAATCCTCGTAGTAAATAATGAGAGGTTGAAATAATCGTAAAGGAATCACCCGTCATTAAAATTTGTGGGTACTGAAGATTTATTGAATAGCCACTGAAAATCAATGGAATTACCAATCCAATGACCACAACCATCACCAGAAGTGCAAGAACCGCCACGAGTGCTGTTGCATATTTCGCTGCAATCAATTTCCACTTTTTGATTGGCTGTGTTTTCAATGTTGACCATGAATGTTGTTCTTTTTCAACCGTGATTGTGTTTCCAAAAAATAATAAGAGAATCAGAATACCAACTACGCCTAGAAGAAACCCTGTACTTTCTTTTAAAATTAGGGCCGGTGAAACCGGGTGTGCTTCATCTTCGTATGAAAGATTATTTACTAATAACCATTCATTTTTAGCAATTGCTCTTTCTTTTTCCATTCCTTGTAATTCCTCAAATTGACCTCCAGCATTTTCAAACGCCTGCAAGTTTGTTAAAAAGTCGTTTTCAAGCTGCGGAATTTCATGCCAATTTTCATTGTAAATAGCACTCTTCCATTGGAAAAATGCTGTGGCCATTGCATTGGTGGATTCATATTGTTGTTCTTGTAGTTTATCCAGCATATTTTCCCTGCTTAATGCATTAAGCTTTGCATATAAAACATCTGTCTCCCCTATATATTCTTGAATGTTTGCTAGGGCCCGCTCATCCATCTCAGGCTGTTGAAAATGATTTTGCAAATAAATTCCGCCTATAGCGAGAATTACAATAGCGAACAACAATAAAAACTTCTTCTGGCGCCACAACTTCCTCATTTCAAATTTAAATAGCTTCATGGTGATTCACCTTGTTTACCGAAAATCTTTCTGTACCGATCCTCTGATCCTTGCATCTTTTTCTCGATATCAAGAAGTGTGATTTTTTGATGCTCCAATACTAGTAGGGCAGCATTTAGATTATTAATTTGTAAATTATTACCTACAACCTCAACTGATATATTTTCCTGAATCAACGCACTTTTCGCTTTCCCAACATCATCGACAACAAGCTCATAGTGAATTTGTTCATATTCGGAAATATCTTCTTTAATCAAATTACCGTCTTTCAGAAATAAAATCTTAGAAGTCACCCGGTCAATTTCACCTAGATTATGTGAAGATAAAAGAATCGTCGTCCCGCTTTCGTACAACGAGAGTAGCAGTTCACGCACACGAATCGCACTCGTCGGATCGAGCCCATTCAACGGTTCGTCTAAAATTAATAATTTCGGGTCGTTTACAATGGCCATCGTGAGCAAAAGATGTTGTTTCATTCCAAGCGAATAATTTTGTATCTTCTTATTCAAATAGCCCGCCATTCCAACTCTTTCAGCTGTTTTAATAATTTGTTCCTTCGAAATCCCTTGTACATCCCCGATAAATTGAAGATGGTCATAACCGGTTAAGTAATCATAGAGCACCGAATTATCTTGCATATAGCTAATTTCCCGAAATATATTCGGGTCTTTGTTGGTTTTACCCAGAATCGTCACTTCGCCGCTATTAGCCGACAATAGATTCGTAATGATATTTAACAATGTGGATTTCCCTGAACCATTGGGCCAATTAATGCGATGATTTGCGGTTCTATTATTTCAAACGAAATGCCTTTTAAGACTTTTTCTTTTCCGTACGACTTATGTACATCTTTGACAGATAGAATCATTTCTCGATATCCCCCTTATAAGTCTATTGTTCACTCAAATAATGAATGAAAGATATACTACTTATCGATAATATCTAACTATTAAATATTGTAGCACAATTAATTGAGGGAAAGGTGTTGGATTTCCATTTTTTTGAAAAGTCTTTTTTTGCGTTGGCAATTTGAAGTCTAGAGTTTCTGACTCACAAGAAAATCAACATCAAAAAATCTTCTAAAACGCTTTACCACGCTGATACAGCACACTGTTAGCAGAGACTAAACTTTCGCAATAATCATTTAAAGTGCACTTTCCTCATGTAAGATAGAGATAGAAACTTAGTAGGGGGAATTCAAAATGGGGAAAGCATCTGAAAAAGTGATTAGGTATCGGGGAACCAAATTGAATACGAAGGGGTGGCAACAAGAAGCGGCACTTCGCATGTTGATGAATAATTTAGACGAAGAAGTAGCAGAGCATCCGGATGAGCTTGTTGTTTACGGGGGAATTGGAAAAGCGGCACGAAACTGGGAGTCGTTTGATGCCATTGTTAGTTCACTGAAAGAACTCGAAAATGATGAAACTTTACTTGTGCAATCTGGAAAACCGGTTGCGATATTCAAGTCTCATACTGACGCACCGAAGGTATTGATTGCAAACTCGAATCTCGTTCCTGCGTATGCGAATTGGGAAACATTTCACGAGCTCGATAAAAAAGGTTTAATGATGTACGGCCAAATGACTGCGGGAAGCTGGATCTATATTGGTTCCCAGGGGATTGTTCAAGGTACTTATGAAACATTTGCTGAACTCGCGAAACAACATTTCGGTGAGTCACTGAAAGGAACGATTACATTAACAGCAGGTCTCGGAGGTATGGGGGCGGCACAACCGCTTGCTGTTACGATGGCGGGCGGTGTTTGTATTGGCATAGAAGTTGATGAAACAAGAATCGACCGTCGTATCGAAACGCGTTACACAGACGTGAAGACTGATTCATTAGATGAAGCAATTCGTTTAGCGGAAGAAGCGAAAGCAAAAGGGGAAGCGTTGTCGATTGGCCTTTTAGGGAACGCATCAGATGTGTTACCTGAAATGATTGCGCGCGGATTCATACCTGATGTACTCACAGATCAGACATCCGCCCATGACCCGTTAAATGGCTATATTCCGTCTAGCATGTCCCTTGAAGCAGCAGCAAAACTACGCGGGGAAAATCCTGAAGAATATGTTAAGAAATCAAAAGCTTCAATGGCAAGCCATGTTGAATCGATGCTGGCAATGATGGATCTTGGCGCTATTACATTTGATTATGGCAATAACATCCGCCAAGTCGCAAAAGATGAAGGTGTCGAACGTGCATTCGACTTCCCAGGATTCGTTCCTGCATATATTCGTCCGCAGTTTTGTGAAGGTAAAGGACCGTTTCGCTGGGTGGCATTATCGGGTGATCCAGAAGACATTTACAAAACAGACGAAGTCATTTTACGTGAGTTCAGCGACAATAAACATCTTTGCAACTGGATTCGCATGGCACAGGAGAAAATCGAGTTCCAAGGACTACCTTCGAGAATTTGTTGGCTCGGTTACGGGGAACGTGCCCGTTTCGGAAAAATTATTAACGACATGGTCGCATCTGGCGAATTAAAAGCACCGATTGTGATCGGACGAGATCATCTTGACTCAGGGGCAGTCGCATCGCCAAACCGTGAAACGGAATCGATGAAAGACGGATCAGACGCAGTTGCTGATTGGCCGATTTTAAATGCAATGATCAACGCAGTCGGCGGCGCGACCTGGGTTTCAGTACATCACGGGGGCGGGGTTGGCATGGGTTATTCCATTCATGCAGGCATGGTCATTGTTGCAGATGGCACGAAAGAAGCGGAAGCCCGAATTGAACGTGTATTGACAACTGATCCGGGAATGGGCATTGTCCGTCATGTTGACGCGGGTTATGATCTAGCAGAAAAAACGGCGCGTGAAAAAGGCGTCAGCATTCCGATGATGGCAAAAGGAGTTGAACAAAAATGAAATCAATCGTTTGGATAAAACACGCAACACAACTTGTAACACTTGCACAAAACTCAGAAGGACCGCGTATTAAAGAAGCAATGAATGATCTATCAATCATAGAGAACGGTAGCGTTTGGATAGAAAATGGTGTCATAACAGCAGTTGGAACAACAGATGAACTTGAAAGACAGTTTAAGGATCGCGAAGCCGAAGCAGATATTACAGATGCGACTGGCCATTTGGTCACACCAGGACTTGTTGATCCACATACGCATGTCGCTTATGGTGGAAGCCGCGAACGAGAATTTGAAATGCGTCTCGAAGGTGCAACGTACATGGACATTATGAATGCAGGCGGAGGAATTCACGCGACGACTCGAATGACACGTGAAGCGACGGAAGATGAGTTAGTCGAGCAGTCAAAAAAGCGACTGGATTCATTTTTACAACACGGCGTCACGACCGTTGAAGGAAAAAGCGGTTACGGACTCGATTTAGATAATGAACTAAAACAACTTCGTGTCATGAAAAGACTTCAAAATGAACATCCGATAGATCTTGTTCCAACATTTATGGGGGCTCATGCTGTTCCGACAGATTACAAAGGTCGCGAAGATGAATTTGTCGAGTTGATTATAAACGAAATGCTTCCAGCCGTTGCGGGTGAAAAACTCGCCGTCTTTAATGATGTCTTTTGTGAAGTCGGTGTATTTACGCCTGAACAGTCAGAGCGTATTTTAGAAGCAGGGAAAAAGTACGGCTTAGCACCAAAAATTCATGCAGATGAAATTGAGCCATACGGCGGTGCCGAACTAGCTGCAAAAGTGGGTGCGATTTCAGCAGAGCATTTATTGAAGGCATCCGATGCGGGCATTAAAGCGATGGCGGATGCAGGAACAATCGCTTGTTTATTACCGGCAACGGCTTTATTTCTACGTGAAGAAGCGGCAGAGGGGCGGAAAATGATCGACGAAGGGGTTCCGGTAGCGATTTCGACAGACTGTAATCCGGGTTCTTCTCCTACAACGTCAATGCCGCTCGTCATGAATTTAGCATGTATTTCAATGCGCTTAACCCCTGCGGAAGCTTTGACGGCAGCAACTTATAACGCGGCATGCGCGATACAAATGGAAAATAAGACCGGCTCGCTTGAACCTGGAAAACACGGCGATGTCGTTCTTTGGAATATTTCAAATTACCAAGAACTGCAATATTTATTCGGTGTTAATCATGTTAAAACCGTTTGGAAAAAAGGCGTAAAAGTCGTTGGCGAATGAATTGAGTATAAAGGGTGGGTTTTCATGATTACATTAACGGGGTCAACACTTAATCTTGATCAATTAAAAGATGTTCTATATAAAGAATCTATTGTTTCATTAGACGAAAAAGCGATTGAACGCGTAAAGAAAAGCCGACTTGCCGTCGAGAAAATTGTGCGGGAAGATCGAACCGTTTACGGTATTAATACAGGTTTCGGGAAATTTAGTGATGTCAGCATTGATGAAAAAGATACGAAAGCGTTGCAACTTCATCTCATTCGATCACATGCTTGCGGAGTAGGGGATTCATTCCCAGAAGTTGTTTCACGCGCAATGGTCGTTCTAAGACTTAATGCATTATTAAAAGGTTTTTCGGGAATACGTGCAGAGGTTTTGGAACGGTTTGTATACATGGTGAACAATCAAATACACCCGGTCATTCCTCAACAAGGTTCGTTAGGAGCTTCTGGCGATTTGGCACCGCTTGCTCATTTAGCACTTGTCCTGCTTGGAGAGGGTTTCGTTTGGCAAGGAACCGAGCAAGTTCCGGCTGCTGATATTTGGAAAAAGCATAAATTAGAACCTATTGTCTTGGAAGCTAAAGAAGGACTCGCGCTCATTAATGGAACACAGGCAATGACCGCCCAAGGTGTTATCAATTATTTAGAGGCAGAATCACTCGCCTTAGATAGCGAATGGATCGCGGCCATGACAATGGAAGCATTACATGGAATAACGGATGCTTTTCATCCAGCGATCCACGAAGCCCGTGGATATCCTGAACAAGTAGACGTTGCAGAGAGAATGCTTGAGTTATTGGAAGGCAGTCAATTAACGACAGTTCAAGGTGAAAAACGTGTACAAGACGCTTACTCGATTCGGTGTATTCCACAAGTTCACGGCGCAAGTTGGCAAGTGTTAAATTACGTGAAGGAAAAATTAGAAATCGAAATGAATGCGGCGACAGATAATCCACTTATTTTCGATGATGGCGATACAGTGGTTTCAGGCGGAAACTTCCACGGACAACCAATTGCATTTGCAATGGATTTCCTGAAGATTGGTGTGGCGGAACTCGCAAATATTTCAGAACGCAGAATCGAACGACTTGTCAATCCACAACTCAATGAAGGACTGCCGCCATTTCTAAGTCCGGAACCGGGTTTACAATCCGGGGCTATGATTTTACAATATTCCGCAGCAAGCCTTGTTTCGGAAAATAAAACACTCGCTCATCCAGCATCTGTAGATTCCATTCCTTCATCAGGAAACCAGGAAGACCATGTGTCGATGGGAACAATCGGTTCAAGACATGCACAGTCGATAATAAAAAACACCAGAAATGTACTCGCAATCGAAGCACTTTGCGCATTAACGGGTTGCTCGATTCGCGGTAAAGAATTAATGGCATCTAAAACACGAAAACAGTTCGAGAAGTTACTTACTGTCGTTAATCCTATCGATGAAGATCGTGTTTTCACACCGGATATCGTTGCAATCGAACAATTCATAAAGAGGAATGCGATGAATTAAAAAAGTAGCTGAAACCGATTTTCTGGTTTCAGCTCTTTTTTTGAATCTAAACGGGCCCTCAAACGTATCTGTACTTGGAGGGAAATTATTATGTCAAAATGGACGATTTATCAAGTACTCATTGTTATTGGTTTTTCATTCGCCATCATAGTAACAAATGTATTCACGGAAAAAATTAGTGCCTTCTTTTCGTTTGTAGATTCATTTATTGAGCCGAGTATTCTAATTATTTTCTTTACAGTCATATTAATTGTATGGGGATTTTCTTTCTTACTACTATCACAAGAGAAGAAGGGAAGACCACTCTTTGTACATAAGATTTGGAGAATCATGCCAGCTATAATTGGGGTAATCCTATTTATTTCGTTTATCGTCTTCATAATATTAGGCGTAACCGTTCTTTCTCAAGTAACACCAGAAATGCACTGGATTTTTGATCTACTAATTGTTTACTTTTTGGTTTTGATATATTTGTTGGTACTGTCAATCATGCTTCGATATGGGAAAGCAGACACTAACAAAGGAACAGTCATGTCCTCTGCGAACGTGACAGTGCTCATTCTTTTAGTAATCATATTCCTGTTCCCGCAGTTGTAGGAAAGCTCCGTATAACTTCCTTGTATGGTGAGATAAGTTGATTGGAGTGGGGCGGCGACCATACGCGTCAACTTAAGAAAAATTAATGAT